>MVCQ01000104.1 GCA_002059205.1 Candidatus Latescibacteria bacterium 4484_107 | reverse complement strand
AGTAGTGAGTGGGTGAGTAGTGAGTGGTAACTCCGACTTGTCCGCTTCTCCCTCACGTTTTACGTTTCACGTTTCACGCTCTGCGAACTCAGCGTGCCCCGCGACAAAAAATCGGGAGAACCCCAAACGCGCATGGAAGAGAAAAGACTATGAATGGATATCCCAAAATGATTCGGATTCGGCAGCGGTTCGAGGCGCCGGTGGTGCGGGATACGGCCCGAAAGGTGCGGGAGGAACTTGGGGCGTTGGAACTGAGGAGGAGGATCGAGCCCGGGGATACGGTGGCGATTCCTGCGGGAAGTCGGGGCATTACGGACATCGTCACGATCCTGAAGACGGTGGCGGAACATCTGCGGGAGATCGGAGCGCGGCCGTTCATCGTGCCGGCGATGGGGAGTCACGGAGGCGGGACCGCGGAGGGGCAGCAGGAGGTGCTTCGGCATATTGGGATCACGGAAGCGCGGATGGGCGTTCCGATTCGGGCCTCGATGGAGGTGGTAAAAATCGGAGAGACGCCGGAGGGATTTCCGGTGCATCTGGACCGGCATGCGGCGCAGGCGGATCACATCGCGGTGATCAATCGCGTCAAGCCGCATACGGAGTTTTATGGAGCGGTCGAGAGCGGTTTGCTGAAGATGATCGCTATCGGATTGGGGAAACGTCAGGGCGCGGAGATCTACCACAAAGTGGCGGTGAAACATCCCTTCAGCGAGGTGGCGCAGGCGGTGGCCCGGGTGGTATTCCGGGAGCGTTCCGTGCTTTTCGGATTGGGTGTGGTGGAAAATGGATACGAGCAAACCGCGCGCATTCAAGCTGCTGGACCGGAGGGGTTAATCGCGTTGGATAAGGCGCTGCTGAGAGAGGCCATACGGCTGATGCCCCGCCTTCCCTTCGATGAGATAGACGTGTTGATCGTGGATGAGATGGGGAAGAATATCAGTGGGGCCGGGATGGACACGGGTGTGATCGGACGAAAAAGTTGGGCATTCCACCGAGGCATGGAGGAAAAGCCGAGCATCACGCGGATTTTCGTGCGGGATCTGACGGAGGCGAGCGCAGGAAATGCGTGCGGGATCGGATTGGCGGATTTCACCACGCAGCGTCTCGTGGCCAAGATAGACATGGAGGTCTCCCGGTTGAATGCGCTGACCTCGACCCGGCCGAGGGGCGTGATGATCCCCATGGCGTTCGATACGGACCGAGAGGCTGTGGACACGGCGTTGGCCACGGCAGGCGTGATGGATCCTCGGGAGGCCAGAGTGGTCTGGATCAAAAATACGCTTGAAATCGCGGAGATGGCGGTGTCGGAGGCGTTTATCCCGGAGATGGAGGGACGCGCGAATCTAAAGGCGCTGACGGAGCCGGGGGAGATGCGGTTCGATGGAGAAGGGAATTTGGTGCATTTGTAATTTTTGAAATGCTCATGTAAATTCGTGTCAGGAGTCAGGAGCCAGAAATCAGAGGTCAGAAGTCAGAAGTCAGAAGTCAGCATTTCCATTATGCGCGGAGGGGACGCGCATAATTCTTTTAGAAAAAAATACGGATGTGGCTCTTGGGAGTCAAAAATTCCCTTTTTGGAACTCCCTCCGTAGCAAGGGATTACAAAAGTGTTTCTTGGTAGAAGAAGAACGCTCGCGCAACGGAGGTAGTCTCCTGAATGCTGACTCCTGATTCCTGAATTCTGAAGAGCAACATAACAGAAACAAGATGGAAACTATTAACACGGAGAATACGCATGAAACCTGAATTGATTGCTGATTACGCTTGTGAATGCGGCGAAGGCCCTTTGTGGCATCCCGGCGAGAAGCGGCTCTACTGGGTGGATATCCCCGCCGGCCGCCTGTTCCGCTACACCCCCTCCGACGGCACGCACGAACAGGTGCACGAAGGCGAAGAGATCGGGGGATTCACCATTCAAGCCGACGGGGCGCTGCTGCTCTTTATGGCCAGAGGAGCGGTCAAAATCTGGCGGGAGGGGACGCTGAGCACGGTGATAGATGAGATCCCCGATGAGCGCGAATCCCGGTTCAACGACGTGATCGCGGATCCGGCGGGCCGGGTGTTTTGCGGCACGATGCCCACCAGGGATCGTCCGGGCAGACTGTATCGGCTTGATCCAGATGGCACTCTGACCAAGCTACTGGACGGCATCGGGTGTTCCAATGGCTTGGGCTTCTCTCCCGACCGAAAACACCTGTATTACACGGATTCCCAAAAACGCGAAATCTATCTGTTCGACTACGACCGGGACACCGGCGAGATCGCCAACCAGCGTGGTTTTGTCCGAACCCCTGAAGACGAAGGCGTGCCCGACGGGATGACGGTGGACGCGGCGGGCTATGTGTGGTCCGCCCGATGGGACGGCGGCTGTCTCGTCCGGCATGCGCCCGATGGCACGGAGGACCGCCGCATTCCTTTCCCGGCCCGAAAGGTTTCCTGCGTGACGTTCGGGGGGGAAGATTACACGGACATCTACGTTACGACTGCAGGCGGCATGAACAAAGAGACGGAAGGATCAGGCGCGGGCGCGCTCTTTCGGCTGAACCCCGGTATCCGGGGAGCGCCTGAATTTCCGTCCCGAATCGGACTGTGAAGCCCAAAAAAAGACATCCGGAAAGTGCATCGAACGTATGATCCAACGAATAGCGGACTCGCCGCAACGACGAGCGAAGCCGCCCTGAGCCTTATCGGGACGGCTTTTTCGCGCCCAAAAAAAGGGCTTGCCTTTACCGCCGGATTTGGCTATATTTTCACTTTGAAACACAGTCTGTTTCACGCTTCACGCTTCACGCTTCACGCTTCACGCTTCACGCTTCACGCTTCACGCTTCACGTTCTACGTTCTACGTTCTACGCTCTACGCTCTACGTTCTACGTTCTACGTTCTACGCTACGCTTCACGTTTTTCATCTACGCTTCACCAGCTTTGGAGGATTTTCCATGAGCTTGATCGTTCAAAAATACGGAGGCAGTTCGGTGGCCACGCCGGCGCTGATTCAACGCGTGGCGCAGCGGGTGGTGACCGCGCGCCGGGGGGGGCACAATCTGGTAGTGGTGGTCAGCGCCATGGGAAAAACCACGGACGGCCTGGTCGCTTTGGCGGAGGAGATTACCGATCGCCCCAGCAACCGGGAGATGGATATGCTCCTCTCCTCCGGGGAGCGCATTTCGATGGCGCTCTTATCCATGGCGATCAACGCGATGGGATGTGAGGCGATTTCGCTGACCGGATCGCAGTGCGGGATTATCACGGATACGGCGCACCGGAAGGCCCGGATTATGGAGATCAAGGGGGATCGGATCTTCTCGGCGCTGGCGGAGGGGAAAGTGGTGATCGTGGCGGGCTTTCAGGGCGTGAGCCTGGACCGGGAGGTGACCACGCTGGGCCGGGGCGGATCGGATCGAACCGCGGTGGCGCTGGCCTATCGGCTGAACGCGGAGTTGTGTGAAATTTACACGGACGTGGATGGGGTCTTCACCGCGGATCCCCGTCTCGTTCCCAATGCGCGGAAGTTAGATACGATCTCCGGCGACGAGATGCTGGAACTGGCGAGTTCCGGGGCCAAGGTGATGGAGGCCAAGTCGGTGGAGTTCGCCAATAAATACAACGTGACGATTCACGTGCGTTCGAGCTTCAACGAACAGCCGGGAACGATTATAAAACGGGAGGATGCCATGATGGAGCAGGTTGTTGTGCGGGGCATCGCGCACGAATTGAATGAAGCCAAGGTGACGTTTCGCGGGGTTCCGGATCGGCCGGGAGTGGTTGCGGGCATTTTCTCCCGTTTGTCGGATGCGAATGTGAACGTGGATATGATCGTCCAGAATGTGAGCGAAAGCGGAATAACGGACGTGTCCTTCACCGTGCGGAAAACGGATATGCGGATCGCGTTGGGGATTTGTGAAGGAATCAAAGATAAATTTCAGGCCAAGGACGTGGGCGCGGACGAGGAAATCGCGAAAGTATCGGTGATCGGCGTGGGCATGCGAAGCCATTCCGGCGTGGCCGCGAAAATGTTTCAGACGCTGGCGGATGAGGGGATCAATATCGAGATGATCAGCACCTCGGAGATCCGAATTTCGTGCGTAATCCAGGCCTCGGAGGTGGAGCGGGCCGTGCGCGCGCTGCACGCGGCGTTTGAGTTGGAGAAGGAGGCTGGTTAGTGGGAACTGGTGATTGGTGGCTGGAGGTAAACTATGCCTCAAACCATTGAAGCCGTGATGGATAAGAAAGGCCATGTGCGCTTGAAAGAGCCTATGCATCTACCGGAAACGCGGCGGGTACTCGTGACAATATTGGAAGCTGAACCTGTAGCCAGGATTCCAGAAACAGCACCGCTGAGTGAATCGGCACTTGCTGCGGACTGGACTCGGCCCGAGGAGGATGATGCATGGTCACACCTGCAGCAGGTACAGTCGTCTTAGTTTCATTTCCATTTTCTGACTTGTCCCAGGCAAAGCTGCGGTCTGCTGTTGTACTGGCGGATGCCGGTCGAGGGGATTGGATTCTGTGTCAGATCACGAGCAATCCGTATGGAGACGCGCGAGCTATCGCACTGACTGATGTCGGTTTTTGCGGCTGGTTCGTTACGTGTCGCAAGTTATGTACGGCCAGATAAGCTATTCACTGCGAATCGCAATCTGATGGTGGCACATATCGGCAGACTGAAAACCACTCCATTCAAACAGATCATTGAAGTCGTTGTGGAAATTTTGCGCAGTGGCTTCGCGCCTTAGACGATCTGAGGCTGGCTGGCAGTGAAAGATATTCCGCCTCGGGTTAAAAGAGCTTTTGGGTACGGAACCCAACCCCCATGAAGGACCGCTTTGGAAGAACGATCTCCTATCTCCGCATCTCGGTGACGGATCGGTGCAATCTGCGATGTCTGTATTGTATGCCCGTACAAGGCATTTCGTTAGTTCAGCATAAAGATATACTTCGATACGAGGAGATTGTGCGGCTGGTTCGGATCGCCGCAGGCCTTGGATTTCGAAAATTTCGGCTGACCGGCGGGGAGCCGTTGGTGCGAAAGGGGATCATTGGATTGGTGGGGACGCTCACTCGGAACTGCCCACCACGGAACAACACGGAAAACCACGGAACATCTCCGCGAAATTCCGTGCCTTTCCGTGGTAAAAGCCATTCTCTGGCGATGACGACGAATGGCGTATTGCTTTCCGAGTACGCGCGTCCGTTGAAGACGGCCGGTCTGGGTCGGATCAACGTGAGCCTGGATACGCTGGATCGGGCGAAATACCAAAGGATCACCGGATTCGATGCGTTCGACCGGGTGATGGCAGGCATTCGGAAGGCACGGGCTGTGGGATTTGAGCCGCTGAAGATCAACGTAGTGGCGATGCGGGGAATCAACGACGACGAGGTCGGCGACTTCGTTCGGCTGGCTCGGGAGGGTTTTGAGGTACGCTTCATAGAGTTGATGCCCTTCCGGGTTCGCGCGGAAGGATGGTCCGACCGCTTTATCTCCGGTGCGCAGATTAGGGAGAAGATCG
Organism: Candidatus Latescibacteria bacterium 4484_107; assembly: GCA_002059205.1. Taxonomy (GTDB): domain Bacteria; phylum Latescibacterota; class 4484-107; order 4484-107; family 4484-107; genus 4484-107. The sequence goes on along the minus strand of MVCQ01000104.1, from coordinate 425 downwards.
CCCAAACATTTCATATTCGGCGGACGGACGAAGGGCCGGCAGCCGGCCCCGCCAGGATGTATCGCGCGGAAGACTGGCCGGGGCGCATCGGCTTTATCGAGCCCATATCCTCCCGCTTTTGCTCGGCGTGCAACCGGCTTCGGCTGACAGCGGACGGGTTCTTGAAACCCTGTCTTCTGTCGGACGTGGAGGTGGATCTGAAAACGCCGCTCCGAACCGGCGCCACGGATGAGGACATCGCCGGGCTGTTCAGGGAGACCATTTTGGAGAAGCCGCGGGGACATCATCTGAAGGAGCATAAAATTCCCGTTCGGACGATGGCGCAGGTGGGGGGATAACGTCAATGAGGAATGAGCAATGAGCAATAAGGAACATCCGATTGCGAATCTTGGAGTTGGTATTGCGGAGGGCGGGGTTGGGAATCC
>MVCQ01000103.1 GCA_002059205.1 Candidatus Latescibacteria bacterium 4484_107 | reverse complement strand
CTTTTTGGAAGTTCGTAGTTCCCGCATACTTTCCAGAGGGACTCGGAGCGCTCCTTGTCAGAAATTCGCTGGGATTTGTTGATCTCTGTGGAAAGCCGAGCTAAAGCTGACACTGGGAACATCAATAACTCCCTGAAGGGAGTGATCCCCAGCCTCTTCAGAGGCTTTATGGTTTTACCAGTGCCGAGTTTACTCCGGCTTTTTCGGAGCAACAAAACTTCTGACAAGGAACGCAGCGCGTCGAGCCTGCATTCCCACGCGGAGCGTGGGAACGAGATGAAGTGAGAAAGTGAGAACCCGGAGGAGGCACACCGTCTCACCGTCACACTTTCTCACTTTCACGCCGTATCCAGCGTCCCCGGCAGAAGCCCCATCGGAAGGGGAGCCGGTCTGGAACAACCGCTCCGAATCTCCAGGTGTCGGCCCGTGGTCGAGGCTTCCTCAAAGGATTGCATCACATCCAGCACGTGGTAAGCCAACGCGCCGCTTGCCCGGTGTGGCCGACCATAGATCAGGGCATACGCCATATCAGCCACGCCGATCCCCCGGCTGACCTCGGGACTGTGCGTAAGCGGAACTTCGCTCCAGCTATCATCTCCGGCCCGCCGCACCCGAACCGGTCCGTCAAAACAGTTTGGATCCGGGACGCTGAGCGAACCTTCCGAGCCATACACCTCGATTCGCGGCAAGCTGTGCGACCAGACGTCAAAACTCATCATCAGCGTGGCCACAGGCCCCCCGTCAAAATCCACGACTCCCGAGATATGCGTGGGAATCTCCACCGGAATCCGCTCCCCGTACCGGGCCTCGTTGGTGATCACCCGTTCGGGAAAGCTGATCCGCGTGGACCCGGTCACCCGCTTCACGGGCCCCAACAGATTGATCAGCGCGGTCAAATAATAAGGCCCCATGTCGAACATAGGCCCGCCACCCTTCTGATAGAAAAAATCGGGCGCCGGATGCCACGACTCAGGCCCATGTCCGGCCATAAAAGCCACGGCCGCAATCGGCTCCCCGATCCATCCGTCATCGAGGAGTTTCCGGCACGTCTGAATCCCGCCTCCCAAAAACGTGTCGGGCGCACCTCCCACCAGCACGCCCTTCTCACGAGCCGCTTCGAGCACCTTCCTGCCTTCCGCCCGCTCGATGGCAAAGGGCTTTTCACAATGCACGTGCTTCCCCGCCTCGATAGCCCTGAGGTTCACCTCAGCGTGCACCTTAGGGACCGTGAGATTCACCACAATCTGAATCTCCGGATCGCCGAGCAGTTCCTCCACCGAACAGGCCTTCTCAATTCCGAACTCCTCCGCCTTCGCCTCGGCCCGCTCCATCAGCAGATCCGCACAGGCTACCACATCCAGTAACTCGTACGCCTTGCAGCCTCTGAAATACGCGCCGCTGATGTTCCCGCATCCGATCACGCCGACTTTAACTTTTGTTTCCACGGGCCAATCCCTCCTCGATCAGATAGGTGTAACTCGTCGCCACCGCCTCCATCATATCCGTGGCGCAGCGGTCCAACTCCACAATCATCCACTCGGTAGCCTTTCCCCCGGCCTCTGCAATGCTGTGAAAATCCATCACTCCCTCTCCCACAGCCGTCATCGACGCTTCCTTCGTGCAGGGCCCGTCCTTGATGTGCAGCAGCGGCGCCCGTGCGCCAAGCTCCCGAACCACAGCCGCCGGATCCGCGCCGGCCGTTTTTACCCAATACGTATCCACCTCAAAGAAGACTTCGGGAGTTAGATGTTCCAGCATCACTTGGTACACATATCGCCCCTCCACCTGCAGGAACTCCCACCAGTGGTTGTGGATCCCGAAGGTCATCCCAGCGCTGACGGCCACCGAGCTGGCCTCGTTGAACCGGTCACACGCCGCCTTGATCCGATCCATCGTCTTGAAATCATCCGGCCCTAACCCGGAAACAATGCGCCGGGAGCCGAGCGCCTCCATCGTATCCAGCACCTCCTGTTTCTGCTCCCCGATGGGCAAAGGAGTATGCGCGCTGGGAACCTCCAATTCTAATTCTCCAAAAAGCCGTGCCGCCGCTTCGGGAGTCGTTCCCGGAAAACCGGCCGGCTCAACGCCCACGTATCCCACATCGGCCACTTTTCGAACGACGCCCTCGAAGTCCTCCGCCATGGCCTCTCGAAGCGTGTACAACTGAAGGGCAATAGGTGCAGACATAACCGTCTCCTTTCTTTTGGGTTGAAGGATTTTGCTGTTTTCCGAAAATTTGCAGGGGTTTTATCCCCGGTGGAAAGCCGGGCTAAAGCTGGCACTGGGAAAATCATGAACTCCCTGAAGGGAGTGAACCCCAGGCTCTTCAGAGGCTTTTTGTTTTTGCCAGTGCCGAGTTTACTCCGGCTTTTTACTCCGTGAAACCTGCGGTCTATTTTCGACACAACTATACACCCGTTCCAGTTTCAACGACTCCCGCTCCCAATTATAGCGCTCCTCGGCCGCCTTCAATCCGTGCTCCGAAAACTTCCGGAGGAGTTCCCCGTCGCTCAACAGTCTTCTGATCGCATCGGCGATCTGCGCCGGTTCTTCCGGATTCACCAGAAGTCCCGCCTGCGCGCCCCGAACCACCTTGCCGATCTCCGGAAAATCGCTGATAATCACGGGCAGCCCCGCCATCATATACTCGAAGAGTTTGTTGGGCAAGCAATAATAGTGATTGGGGCACGTGTTCTCGATCAGATGAATGCCCACGTCGGCGGAGGCCGTATAGCGCATCAGGTCCTGAAGGGGAACCGATCCGGGGAAAAAGGTTCGATCCGATAAGTCCAATCGTCGGGCGTGCTCTTTAAGTTCATCCAAAATGTGGCCGTCTCCCAACATCACAAGACAGCAGCCTTCCACGCGCTTCACACTCTCTAAGATGGTGAACAAGCCCCGTCCTGCGTCCATCACCCCCTGATAGAGCACGATCCCGACCGCCTTCGGAATCCTCAGCCTTTCCCGAAGCGCATCGCTCCGTTCGAACCGCCGGAATGCGGGACAATTCCGCACCACCACGGGCCGCCGGATGGAATACCGCGCGCGCAAAATGTCCGCAATCGCATCCCCCACCGTGATCACCCGATCCGCTTTCCCGATGAATGCCCGCTCTACAAACGCCCAGACCGAACGCTCGAACCTGCGTCCGATCAAGGAGTCCATCCCGAGATAATACTCGTGCGAGTCGTAGATCAACGCCGCACTATGCACCCTCGCCGCCACGTAAGCCACGGGCAGAGAATACAAATCCTGAGCGTGGACCACCTCCGCCTTGACCCGCATCGCCCGCCAAAAAGCCTTCAGATAAAACCGGAGAAAACGGAGCTTCCCACTCCGCTTTCCGCCCACGTAGATCGCGTCCACCTGCGCGCCGGGAGGGCCTGTTTTGCGCTCCGCCCGATTATATTTGACACACACGATTCGAACCGAATGCCCCATCGCCACGAGCGTCGCGGTCTCCTTGTGGATACGCGCGTCGTTATACGGTTCGTCGAACATCGTCATGCAAATCCTCATCCCATCCCCCTATAATTTTACCGCAGAGTCCGCGGAGAGCGCAGAGAACGGCCCATTTTCTATTGTTTTTCTCAGCGATCTTGGCGATCTCGGCGGTAAAAAAGGTCCAAGCGTATCGTGCTATTCCGTTCCACCGAACTGAGTTCCAACCGGATGGCTCCCTCTTCATTCCTTCGCTGATAGGCACAGCCGTCTAAAGAAACTTCCCAGTCCTCTGGTTGAGCGATGGGTTCGAGGAACAAGACGATGTGGGGGATGCTTCTTTCCGATTGGAAAATAAAATTTACGGACTTTCTACCACGGAATTTCACGGAAGACCACGGAAGACTTCCATCTTTTCTGTGTTGTTCCGTGTTGTTCTGTGGTAGAGTTTGGTGCTCTATAGGGGGGTAATCCGCAATCCGCAGCGACTCCCGATCCCGCCACCAGCGCGCCAATTCCCTTCCGGGCACGCAGTACACGTCCTCCTCCGCAATTTGTGCCAAGAGGTTCCGATAGAGCCGTCTCATATAGGGACACTCGTCTTCATCCAAAAAACTCTGGTGGACTAAAAAGGAGAAGACGCCCCGATGCTTCCGGGCCACTGTCAGAAAACGCTGCACGCATTCCGTTGCCTCCTCCTCATCGTATCCCCTATGTTGCGCCAGCGTGCCATCCATCATAGCGAGCGGAATCTCGATCAGATGCCTTCCGCGCTCCTGTTGAAAATCGTACGGATGAAAGGGAAATGAAGTGCCCGCCCGAAATCCCTCGTGATCCGCATAGCCTAAACTGGCGTCGTACTCGAAGCCCGCGATCTCCTGATTCCCCAGTGTCACCTCATAGTCGAACCGAAGAAAATGCTGTCGGATGCCTCCTGCCGTCCGGGAGACCGCACGTTCGAGCGCACGTTTGTCTGCCTCGAGCATGTGCGGATCGTTGTACGAATCGTAGCTCCCGTGCAGTCCGATCTCCCATCCACAAACCGCCAATGTCCTCGCGATTCTTCTTACCTCTCTGTCGTAAATGTTGTAGGATGGATCGGTTTTGATCCTTCGCTTTGCCGAAAAATAAAAGGAGGAGCGCACGCACGCCTGTTCCTCCCACGCCATCAACTCCCCGAACGTCCAGTACGGGTCTCGGTTTTTTGGAAGCGAACGGAACATCCTTCGAAGTTTTCGGACACCCTCGACGGGCTTCGCACTCAGCAGAAGGCGCGCAGATCGCCATGTTTCGTATAGAATTCGCTTGGGCGTCCACTTGAAGGGATGATCCACGTCGTGGGAAAGAAACGCCGCAAAACGCTGCCCTTCGGGCCAGAGCGCCTTACGAAGCACCACCGTTCCGGTCCGGCGGCAGCATTCGATCACAGCCCGGATCAGGACTCCCACGATTTCGTCCACCACCGGACGATGGAGCAGCCCCGACTTCCCAAGCATACTATCTTTGCTCCGAAATCTTCCCAGTTCGTCCCGCTTCGGAGAATGCCGCTCCTCCAAACGGGAGAGATGAAAAAAGAGATTTCCGAAAATATCCGCATTCGAAATGCAGCGCACCCCGCGTCCGAGCCGGTGGAGGGTGATTATGTTGTCCTCACCATTGCGTGGCGCGTCTCCGAGGAAGGGAAGTGGAGAAAGTGGGAAAATGGGAAAATGAGAGGGTGGGGGAGGCATGGAATTCGCGATGCCGTGGAACTTCGCGGGATCGGCTTCAGGATCGTAGAGCCACGCGCACGGACGCATCTCGATGAGGATTCCGCCGTCCCGACAGAAGGCGTCGAGCGCTCCGGTCTTTGCCCCATAGCATAACACGATCCGCTCATCTCCGTGCAATTCGGAGACAAAGCGGTAGTCGAATCCCGCCATCGAAAGCCCCGTTGCCGCCGCATACTCCATGCGGGACCGCAGAGGGGCGCTGCTTTGGACCAGCACATCAATCATCGAATAGTATCCATTGGGGATCGGGGAACCGATTGGGTGGTTCTAATCCCCAATCCGAAATCCTCAACCCGCAATCACTTGACCGCCACTGCACAGAGAAAGCCACTTCGCCGCGACAGCACGTTCAAGACGGCATCGAAGCCCCTCCACATGGGATAGGGCAGCCGCTTCGTCCAGACCGGGAATCGGAGGAGTTCCAAAATTTTGTTGGAGAGCCTGGCGACTTTCAGCACGGTAAATCCATGATCTTCGAGCGCGGCAATCAGCGTCTTCTCGGTGAAACTGCGGATGTGCGCATTGGCCGGAGTCAGCCGGTTGCAGTGGATGCACAAGTGCCATCGGATCTGCTCATTGTTCGGAACCGTGACCACAAGCCTCCCGCCCGTTTTGAGCCGTCCGGCGATTTCCTCCAGCGCCCGATCCGGATCCTCGAGATGCTCCGCCACCTCGGAAAGCACCGCCCCATCGAAGGCACCCGGCGCGAACGGAAGATGATAGGCGTCGCCCACGACAAAAAAGCTGCGCGACGATCCGCCCTCAAGACG
>MVCQ01000102.1 GCA_002059205.1 Candidatus Latescibacteria bacterium 4484_107 | reverse complement strand
CGGATGGCGTCGGAAGGCGTTCGGTTTGAAAACGCGTTCACCTGTCAGCCCGTTTGTGGGCCGGCGCGGGCGTGTTTGCAGACGGGCAAATACGCGACGGAGGTGAATTGCCACACCAATCACCGCATGCTGCCGCCCGACGAGAAGACCATCGCTCATTACTTGTCGGAGAATGGATACGAGGTGGGGTACATCGGCAAGTGGCACCTGGCCTCTTTTGGCCCGAGAGATGGGGAAGATAACTTCCGCATGCGGCCCGTTCCTCCGGAGCGGCGGGGGGGATACAAGGATTTCTGGCTCGCGTCGGACGTGCTGGAATTTACGTCTCACAGCTACGACGGGTACATGTTCGACGGGGAACTGAACAAGCGCGTGTTTCCCGAAGGCCGCTACCGGGTGGATGCGCATACGGATTGGGTGCTGGAATATCTTCGGACGCGCAACGGGGAGAAGCCGTTCTTTCTCTTTGTTTCGTACATCGAGCCGCACCATCAGAACGATCACGGCCATTACGAGGGCCCGCACGGGTCCAAGGAGCGGTTCAAAGATTTCGTGGCTCCGGGGGATCTGGCGGGTACGGAAGGCGACTGGCGGGAGGAGTTTCCCGATTATCTCGGCTGCGTCAACAGTCTGGATACCAATCTGGGCCGGATTCGGGACGAATTGGAGCGATTGGGCCTGGCGGAGGATACGCTGGTTCTCTACACCAGCGATCATGGCTCCCACTTCCGTACGCGCAACACCGAGTACAAGCGGTCCTGTCACGATGGGTGCATTCGCGTTCCCATGATCGCCAGCGGACCGGGTTTTTCCGGCGGCAAGGTCGTTAACGAGTTGGTGAGTCTGATTGATCTTCCGCCCACGATTCTGAATGAAGGGGGCATAGAGACGCCCGCCTATATGAGGGGACGGCCTTTGCAGGAGCTTGTGAAGGGAGAGGCAACGGATTGGCCCGAAGAGGTTTTTCTTCAGATCAGCGAAAGCCAGGTGGGGCGCGCCGTTCGTACGAAGAAGTGGAAGTACAGCGTTCGTGCTCCGGGTAAGGGGGGGTCTGATCCGAACAGCGATACGTATGCAGAAGATTTTTTGTATGATCTGGAGGCGGATCCGCACGAGCGAAATAATTTGGTGCAATCCAAAGAGCACGTTGCTATCCGTGAGAGGCTGTCAGAGATTTTGAAGAACAGGATGGTTCAGGCGGGCGAACAAGAACCGATGATAGTGCAATGAGCAATGAACAATGAGTAATGTGCAATTCCCTTCCACCCCTCCCGGACTTGGGGTGGTTGGGTGGGGTATTGTTCATTGCTCGTTCTTCATTCTTCTGAGGAGGTTACAACATAATGGCTCAGACAGATCATTTCAAGACGGAATTGGCGGCAGTGATGCCCTGGAACGAAGGCGCTCCAAAAATCAATGGCCCGCGAGTATTCGGAGCGGGGATCGGCTCACCGTTTTTCTTTCCGGTACCAGTAACCGGGGAGCAACCGCTTACGTTTTCGGCGGAGGGCCTTCCAAAAGGGCTGACCATGGATGCTGCGTCCGGTATTATTTCCGGGGTGGTGGCAAAGGAGATGGACGCGACAGTAAATATCAACGTCAGGAACAGCGAGGGCAGCGACGAACAGCCCCTCAAGATCGTAGTGGGAGGCAGGCTTGCCCTGACGCCGCCGCTCGGATGGAGCAGTTGGAATGCCTGGGGCAGTGCTATTGATGAACAGAAAGTCAGAGACTGTGCTGATGCTATGGTTTCATCAGGACTGGCCGCGCACGGATTCAGCTATGTAAACATTGATGATGGCTGGCAGGGAGAGCGAGGGGGGGCGCTTAATGCGATTCAGCCAAACGAAAAATTCAAAGATATGAAAGCCCTTTGTGACTACGTGCATGCTCTCGGCCTCAGGATCGGCATCTATTCTACGCCATGGGTGAAGTCGTTCCTGAGACTCACCGGTGGATCGAGCGGCAAATGTATCCATTGTGATCCTTCCAGAATGCCTGAGAAGGACCATGGGCATTATTTCGGTGAGCATTCGCATCACCGTGAAGATGCAAAACAATGGGCTGAATGGGGCATTGACTATCTCAAGTATGACTGGAGCCCATGACAACTTCCGGAAATAGAAGCGATGCACCATGCCTTGCGGGATTCCGGACGTGATATGATCTACAGTCTTTCAAACGGAGGCCCCTTTGAAGATGCCGCCGATTGGGCGAGATTGGCCAATTGCTGGCGTACTACGGGCGACATCACAGATACATGGGACAGCATTTCAACCATTGGTTTCTCACAGGACAGGTGGACTCCGTATGCAGGGCCCGGACACTGGAACGATCCCGACATGCTTGTTGTAGATAAAGTTCTCGGCTGGCTCGATGGGTGTGGAAACGGATTAACTGAAAATGAGCAGATTACTCACATTACGCTATGGGCGATACTGGCGGCGCCCCTGTTACTCGGCTGTGATTTGAGCCGGATGGATGAGTTTACGCGCAACTTGATGTGTAATGATGAGATGTGGCGGTAAATCAGGACATTATGGGCAAGCAGGGCCACTGTGTTCGCGAAACCCGACGGACGGATCAGAACGGTCAGACTACAGTGCATGAAAGTGTGTATGTCAGGCCACTGCACGACGGAAGGTTTGCGGTGGGACTTTTCAACCGGGCGGAAAAACCAGCCACAGTCAAGGTCACCTGGGAGGAGCTGGGAATCCATGGGAGTCAGCAGGTTCGGGATATTTGGGCCAACCGCGATATCGGTGTTTTCGACAGTGAGTTCTCGATGGGCGTGCCATCGCACGGCGCGCAATTCGTTTTAATCAAGTGATCAAAAAATCTGAGAGGAAATTTTTATGGCTCATGATGTTAAAATGCTCATCGAACAACTTCTCTGCGAGGGGCAGCTCTTCGACGTTGGGGGATGCCCTGCATTTCTCATCATGCCCGCGGGAAAGGCCGAATCCTCCCCTTCGCCGTGGGTGTGGTACGCACCCACAAAGCTTGCGGATCATCCCAGCCCGGATCATGCATGGATGTTCAGACAGTTTTTGGAAGCGGGATTCGCAATCGCCGGAGTGGATGTGGGAGAATCCTACGGCAATCCCCAAGGCCGGGCGGTGTACGCGGCTTTCTACGAGACCCTTTGTGCGCAATACGGGCTGTCGGAACGGGCCTGTCTATTTCCGCAGAGCCGAGGAGGGCTGATGCTCTATAATTGGGCCTCCGAGCATGCGCGGTGCGTGGCCTGCATCGCCGGGATATTCCCGGTCGGCGATCTGCGCAGTTATCCGGGGCTGAAAACGGCTTGTGGCGCTTACGGCATGAGCGAAGACGAACTCGCGGCATGCCTGCCGGAGCATAATCCGGTAGATCGCCTTGCGCCGCTGGCAAAAGCCGGTGTGCCCATTCTGCACCTCCACGGGGACAGCGATACGGTCGTTCCGATCGAGCAAAATTCAGGCGAGCTTGCGCGGCGGTATAGCAAACTGGGTGGAACAATGGAACTGCTCATTGTTCCCGGCAAGGGACATGAGATCATCCCTGAATTTTTTGAGTGTCAGGCGCTGGTGGATTTCGTGATTCGGCACGCAGGTTGATGTCCTTGTTTCGTAACTATTGCTAAACTGACGAGTTGTCATTCTGAGCCGAAGCGCGGCGGAGGCGAAGAATCTGGTTGTCTGCACAGCAGAATGCCCGGGGAACAAAACCAAGATTCTTCGTCGCTCCGCTCCTCAGAATGACAGTCCGTCAAATCACTCTTGACAGAGCACTATTCATTGACAAGAAAGTGAGGCATTATGAACATCTCCATTGGACGCGATTATCTCGTGATGGACGGCAAGCCCGAATTTATCTTCGGCGGGGACTTCAATTACACGAGAACGCCGCGGCGGCACTGGCGGGATCGGATGTTGAAGATGAAGGCAGCCGGGATGAATACGGTGACGTTCTACGCGACTTGGGCCTATCACGAGGCTTCGCGGGATGCGTGGGACTGGTCCGGGGATCGCGATCTCGGTCATTTTATGGATGTGATCCACGAGGAAGGCATGTGGGCCATCGCGCGTCTCGGGCCGTTTGTGCACGGGGAATGGCGCAATGGCGGACTCCCGCAATGGCTGTTGGACGAGTTGGGCCCCAAGGTGCGCACCAATGCGCCGGAGTATCTGGACCTGACCCGGAAGTGGTATGAGCAGGTTCTTGGGATTGTCGTTCCGAGGCTGGCCACGCGGGGAGGGCCTATTATCATCGTGCAGCTCGAAAACGAGCTGGGTTCGGCGGGCAGCAAGGGGGACGATATTGCGCGCGGTTCCGTGGATCCGGAAGAGAACGCCAAGCACGTGCTGTTTTACCACAAGATCATCCAGGAGCACGGCGTGGATGTGCCGATCATCGACATCAACCATTTTCCTGGAAAAGAAGATATCGAGAACCTGGTGGATACAGGCGGGTGCTACATTACGAGCTGCTTCGGACGAGAGGGGGAGTTTCCGCCGATGAGCACGGAGACGTGGGAGCAGCACGAGCGGCCCCGAATATCCATCGAGACGATGGGGGGCATGTTCGTGCGCCATTTCGACTGGCCGCCGTATATCCATACGCAGGGCTACCAAGGCCCTATCGTGAAGCCGGAGTTCATCGAGGCGATTACGTATCATAATCTCGCCGAGGGATACAACGGGATCAATTACTACGTCTTCGTGGATGGTCAGCACTGCGACGACGGCGGGGAGCGCATGCTGCCTGTGCGCGATATGAATTTTCAGGCGCCCATCACCGTGGTGGGCGGTCTGCGGGAGTCCTACCGGATCGTGAAGCGGATGGGCTGGTTTCTGCGGGCGTTCGGTCAGGAGGTGCTGAAAAGTCAGCCGCACGCAAGCTGGATCAGCGCGGCAAGTTATGGCCGGGCGCATCCGGGTCTGGAAGCCAAGGCGGACCTGTTCGAGGGCTATCACGACGAAGCGGAGCCGGTACCGGATCACCTGCGGCACGTGCGAAAGGTGGCATGTCTCGGTCGGGCGACCAAGGGCCTCAATCTCAGCGAGAGCAATTTTGCGTTTCTCTTAAATACGAAGGTGCACGGATCCCAGTGGCTGCGCGATATTCGTCTCTCGACCAATCCAACCGGGATTCCGTGCGAGGTGTGGCAGGAATATCCCAAGCTGATCCAGATGGGCCTGCCTGCGCAGCGGAACAAATGTCTTCCGTTTTACGTCCGGCTGGCGCCCGGAACCTTTCTGGAATACTCGACGGCGGAGCTTCTGGATCGGCGTGGCTTTGGCGAGGGGGTTCAGGTGATCCTGCACGCGGATGCGGATGAGATGACCGAGACCAGTCTGATTTTTCCGGCTCAGGGAGAGGTGAAGAAGCGGGGCGAGGCGATGGCGTTGTGGCAAAGTCCGAATACGCTTCGGGTGGTGTCCGTGCCGGGAGCGGATGTGCAGATTGTCACCATGGACGGCGAAGTACCTGTCCGCTTCGTCTTGATGGAGCGAAAGCTGGCCGGTGAGGTCTGGGACGTGGCTTCGCCGCATGGGATGCTCGTGGCCGCCTCCAATATGCGCCTGCTGGAAAGCCGCGCGGATGACGGGAATACGAAGGTGCAGATCCAGACCGATGAGCGGGATTTCGATCTTTTTCTGCTGACGCCATCCAGGCCTTCGCTGAGCGGGCCTTTTGCCGAGGTGAGTGAAACATACGACGCCGAGTTCGGCCTGTACCGGGCTTCGGGAACGGTGACATTGCCCGAAACCAGGATTGCGTTTTCGCGGCGGAAGGTGGATGCTTCCTACGTATGGGAAGCCGAAGTCACGCCTGAATGCTTGACCGGTCTGCGAGACCTTGTCCTCTATGCGGAGTACGAGGGCACCTCTGCGAAGGCTACGCTCGATGGTCGGCTCATCAGCGATCACGCTTACGGACAATATCTCTTCTGGGAGATCGGGCTTCGGGATTGGATCGGCGAAGGTGGACTGTTGAGGATCGAGTTTGAG
>MVCQ01000101.1 GCA_002059205.1 Candidatus Latescibacteria bacterium 4484_107 | reverse complement strand
TTCTTCCTCCGATATGAAGAACTCCAAAATTTTTCTCCTCCTTTTACCTCCCCGCCTCTCTCTACACCAAGATAAAAGATAAAAGTCTCAAGATGAAAGATGAAAGATAAAAAAGGAGAGGGGGCGGGGACTTTCAACTTTTATCTTATCCTTTGTCAGCAGACTGCTGAGCGCTGTCCCGAATATAAGAAAAGAGGAGTAAGAATACTCCCGCGGTAACGGCGATGTCCGCTACGTTGAACACAGGCCAATGATAGCGGCCAATGGCGAAGTCGAAAAAATCAACCACCTCGCCCATTCGGAGGCGATCTATAAGATTGCCTATGGCGCCGCCGAGAATCAGTGTCAAAGCGATCCTCGAGCCTCTCTGGCTCCGCGGTGTTTTATACCGGACAAAAAGGAGCAGGCCGAGCGCCACGATGGAAAAGATCAGGTGAAAGCCTCCTCCGAAGAGCGCGATGCCAAAGGCGGCATTGGGATTATGGATGTACGTGAGCCGGAAAAAACGGCCCAGCACCTCTATGGAAGTCCCCAATGCCATCCTCCCGGAAACGATCCATTTGGACCATTGATCCAGGATGATCGCCGCCGCGAGGACGCCAAGCTCCCATGCGTTTGTTTTAAGGAACGTTTTAACGGCGTTCACGTTGTATCCGTTCTTCTTCGGATTTGCACTGGATACACATCGTGGCATGCGGCACGGCTTCCAGTCTCGCCCTGCTGATGTCTTTGCCGCAGATGCGGCAGGTTCCAAAAGTGCCATCCTTGATCCGCTCCAGCGCCTCGTTCAGGTGGTGCAAAAACCGGCCCTCTTTGGAAGCAAGCATAAACGCATACTCCCGTTCCGCCGCGCCGCTGCTCTGGTCGGATGGATGGGTCGCATACGCGGACAGATCTCCGGCCAGTTCCGTGTTGGTGCCGCTCATGACATTTTCACCAAAGTGATCGAGGTCCTTGCGTATTTTTTGAATTTTTTCCTGAATCAATCCCTCGAAATATTTTAGATCCTTCTGGTTCATCTACCAAACCCCCTTTTTTTAGTGAGCAATGAACAATGCCGTACCACCCATTCAGAGGAGAAAAAGGGGGGGCATTGCTCATTTTTCATTACTCACTACTTTCGATATGGCAATCCATGCTTCCTGGCCATTAATTTTCTCGGAAACGGTGAAATCGCCGTCGTCTGCGGTTTCGAACTTCAGGCAAAGCGTTTCGGCCTGGATAAAGTCCCGGAACGCCGAGATGGCCTGCTCCAACCGGGGTGTGGTGCGATAGGAAAGCGCGATCCGGTCCGAGACCTCGAAGCCGGCCTCTTTGCGCATATTCTGGATCCGGTGCACGAGTTCCCGCGCAAAACCTTCGTCCTCCAAGACTTCGGTCAACTCGGTATTCAACGCCGCCACGTAACCGTCCTCTTCCGTCACGCTGAGCCCCTCCTTCGGCTTCGTCTCCACGACGACCTCCTCCGGAAGCAGCGCAATCTCCCGCCCGTTCAGGCTCAGCATGATCTGTGATCCTCCTTCGACGCGCTCGGCCGCGTCCTCCGGATCGAGCGCCTCAAGCGCGGTTCGGATGGCAGGGAGGTCCCGGCCATACTTGGCACCGAGCAGCCGGAAGTTAGGCCGAATCACGTAATCCACGAAATCAGTGGGATCCTCGACCCAGACAACTTCCTTGACGTTGAGTTCCTCCGTGATTTGCTCTTTCAGCCGTTCGATGCGCGCCGGCTCCTCGGACGCTTTCGGGACCAGGCGGATCTCGGAGAGTGGCTGGCGCACCTTGAGTCCGGCGTTTTTGCGGGCGGCCCGTCCGAGGCTTACGATCCGCATCACCAATGCCATATCCTCCATAAGCGCCTCGTCCAGAAGCGTTTCGTCCGCCTCAGGATAGTCGCAGAGGTGTACGCTTTCCGGGGTGGAGGGATCGCAGGCGGTCAGGTTCTGGTAGATCTCCTCCGAGAAAAAAGGCATGATCGGAGCGATGACCCGGACCAAGGTCACCAACGTCTCGTACAGCGTGGAGTAGGCCGCTGCTTTATCGGAATCGCTCTCGCTTTTCCAGAAACGCCGACGGCTCCTTCGGATGTACCAATTGGACAAATCCTCCAGAAACGCCTCCACCACCTTGACTACCGCCATCGCGTTGTAGCGCTCCAACTCGTTGCGGGCGTCCCGGACTAAGGCATTCACCTTGGCCGTAAGCCACCGGTCCAGCACCGACCGGCCCTCGACAGGTGGGGCGTCGCTCGTGGGATCGAAGCCATCGAGACGCGCATAAGTGACGAAAAAACTGTAGGAATGCCACAGGGTCAAGAGTTTCCGTTTGACCTGCTCCGCCGGGCCGAATCCAAAATGGATGTTGCCCACGGGATTGCTCCCGGCAAACATCCAGCGCATCACGTCCGCGCCCATACGATCCGCGGCTTCGTCGAACCAGATCGCGTTGCCCTTGCTCTTGTGCATCTCCTCGCCGTGCTCATCATGCACCAGCGCGTGTCCCAGGATGCGCAGGAAAGGCGTCCGGTTCTCCATTACCGTGCTCATCGCCAACAGGGCATAGAACCAATTTCGGAATTGGCCGGGGAAACATTCGGTGATGAACTCGGCGGGAAACCACTCCTTCCAATACGCCCGATCATGACGGTAATTCAGCGTAGAATATGGAACAATCCCCGCATCCAGCCACGGATTGCCCACGTC
Organism: Candidatus Latescibacteria bacterium 4484_107; assembly: GCA_002059205.1. Taxonomy (GTDB): domain Bacteria; phylum Latescibacterota; class 4484-107; order 4484-107; family 4484-107; genus 4484-107. The sequence goes on along the minus strand of MVCQ01000101.1, from coordinate 3,306 downwards.
CGGGATGCGGGAGATTTTTGCGCCGCACCGGGGGCATTCGATCTTCACCGCGTCAATCCACGGACGATGAGGCGGTTGCCCCTCAAATTCCTTCCAACCCTCGACGGCCCGCTCCTTTAACTCGTCCTCGCTGCCGATGACCTCAAAATATCCGCACGCGCATTCGTAGATGGGCAGCGCGAGGCCCCAATACCGTTTCTTGGAAATGCACCAGTCGTGCATATTCCTGAGCCAGTCCAATTCGCGGGCCAGCCCGAAGGCGGGCATCCAGGTCACCTTTTTTGCGACCTCCATAATCTGGTGGCGAAGCGTGTCCATCGAGATGAACCACTCGTCCACCAAGCGAAAGACCAGTTCCGTGTCGCAGCGCCAGCACACCGGATAGCGGTGGGTGTAGTCCTCGGTCTTGTAGAGCACCCCCTTGCGCTCCAAATCCTCGAAGATGTCTTCGGCAACGTCCGCGGCCTCCCGGCCGGTGAGCCAGTTGAATCCATCCACGTAAATCCCGGCCTCGTTCAGAGGCGCGATCACACTGAGGTTATATTCCTTACTGAGCGCAAAATCCTCCTTGCCGCATCCGGGCGCAATGTGCACAATCCCCGTGCCCTCCTCCTCGCTTACCTCTTTCCACGGAATCACCGGATGTTCCACGCCACGCTGCGCATCGAGATCATCGAAGGGGCCCTGATACCGCCAGCCCACCATCGCCGCGCCCTTGATCTCTTCGAGCACTTCGTACCCGGGTTCGAGCACGGATAGCGCGCCTTTGGAAAGATAGAGAATCCGATTGTCCTGCCGAACCTTCACGTACATCAATTCGGGATGTACGGCCGCGGCCACGTTGGAGGTGAGCGTCCACGGCGTCGTCGTCCAGATGAGCAGGGATTCATCCTCCCGGCCGGTCAGCGGGAAGGTGAGGAACACGCTGCGGTGCGTGAGTTCTTTATAGCCCTCCGTGGCGATCTCATGCTCGGAGATGGCCGTGCCGCATCGGGCGCACCAAGGCATCACATCGTGCCCTTTGTAGATCCAGCCTTTGTCGTGGCACTTGCGGAGAAACATCCAGATGGTATAGTTGTTTTCATCGGACATCGTCCAGTAGGAGTGGTCCCAGTCCATCCACTGACCGAGGCGGATGGATTGCTCGACTACGGCCTGGGCGGAACGGCGCACGCGCTCCTTGCACTTCTCGATAAAGGGAGCGATCCCATAAGCCTCGATGTCCTTTTTGGACGTGAAGCCCAACTCCTTTTCCACCTCCACCTCGACCCACAGCCCCTGACAATCGAATCCGTTTTGGTAGCGCAGATCGTGGCCCGTCATGGCCTTGTAGCGCTGATAGAGGTCCTTATACGTACGCCCCCATGCGTGATGAACGCCCATGCCTTGAGGATTATTGGCCGTAATCGGGCCGTCGAGAAAGGAGAATTTTTTGCGTCCCGCGTTTTTTTTGCGCAACTTATCAAAAAAGTCGCGCTCCTTCCAGAACTTCAGGATGCGGCGCTCGATTTGGGGAAAATCCAGTTCGTTTGGAACCGGTTCAAACATAGTGTGGGTCCTTTTTTTAGACGTTGCAAATCTACGAAAGCCTGCCACAAAACAACCCCGTGCTCTTCTATCCCTTGCCATTCCATGCGGGCTATGTCTGAATGCCTATCTTCTCCTGCTTCATAATGGCCAAAATGTCCTTAGGACGAATGTTCTCCTTCTCGCCCTTTACGTACAGGGTAACTAAGAAAATCGTTTCGTTTTCCTCCGAAGGATAATACACCACACGATAGCCAGCCCGCTTCCCCTTGCGAAGGTCTGTATTTCTCAGACGAATTTTGTAGAAAAACCCCTTCAACTCAGGGATGGCATCACCTTCGGTCGGATTTTCCGATAGCAGCGCCTCAAGCTCCTGCAAGTCCTCCTTAATGTGCCTGTATTTTTTAGACAGTTGCTTCACATCCCTTTTGAACCGCTCCAGTGGGATCACGTCATAGCTCATCAAGGAACTCCCCTAAGGTCTGCATCTTAGCCACCGATTTTTCCCTTTGGATGCAACCGATCTCCTTAACCCCCTCGATGATGGCATCGGTCAGGTCGTATTCTCTGTCCGGCAAGATCTCGTCCAGCAGATCTTGCAGCTCCCGAAACTTGGGGTAACTGAGAATAACTTCTTTTTTACGACCCCGGCTGTCGGTTATAAATTTGACATTTTGCTCTGTAAGCATTGTTTGCATGGCCTTATCCTTTTCCCCGGGTGCTGCAGCTAAGTGCATCGGACACGGCAGGGAAGCGCAGACACTTCCTTTTAGATGGCGGAGACGTTGTTTCCGCGTCGTCCAGATGTGTCCGCTGCTATGACTTACAACAACTCCAAGAACTCCTCGACATTCAGGCGGGCCTGCTTCAAAATATGGGACAATGTGGATCGTTTCACAGGGTGGTGCGCAGGAACAGTCAACTTCAACACTTCATCCCTCAGCCGCTTGTGCAATCTGATGTGACTACCCCGCTGGCGCACGACCGTCCAACCATCCCTCTGCAAGGCGCGGATGATCTTGATATAGGACAAACTCGGAACTTTGCTCACAATACCAGCTCCCGCACGAACCCGCTCTCCTCGACGAGCCAATCATCCTCCACAGGCTCCAGATAGAGTTCTATAGCCTCCCGGATGTTCGTCAAAGCCTCCTCAACCGTGTCCCCTTCGCTGATACAGCCGGGAAGTGAAGGCACATAGACTGTGTATCCACCTTCCTCACTGGGTTCAAGTACCGCCTGGAATCTCATTTTTTCTCCTTACGCTGATACATAAAACGCGGCCGCTTCTCATAGGCTTCAGACGAATCCGATTAGATGGCGGAGAAGGTGTTTCCGCATCGCCCGATGTGTCCGGTGCTATGACTTGCAGTAGCTTCAGAAATTCCCCGACATCCAGGCCGGGCGGGTTGTCAAAGTGTAGCAGCCTGTGTTAGCCGAAGGCTCGGAACATTCATCGGTACACATCGCGCCGATGGCCAATATGAAGAACCGTTACAACCTGCTGTCCAACGTCTATCTCATAAATTACACGGTAATCCCCTACTCGAATACGCCACCCTTCGCGTCCTCTCAACTTGCGGCAGTTCGGAGGCCTGGGATCGTGGGCAAGTGCTCGAATGGCATCGCGCACACGCTCATAGACACTGGCGGGCAGTTGAGCCAGCTCTTTCTGAGCTCGCCGCAGCATATAGAGGGAATAACTCATCGCCGTTCGCCCTCGATTTCAGCAACCGCCTGTTCGAATGGAACGATCTCATCCCCCGAAGCCTTGGCCAT
>MVCQ01000100.1 GCA_002059205.1 Candidatus Latescibacteria bacterium 4484_107 | reverse complement strand
TGGGGCGAAAACTGTCGGCTGCCTCCGGGGATCCGGATAGTCTGATTTGACAGAAGGCGATAATATAAGCGATTTTCGCCCTTGATGCAAGGGATTTTTCACCCCCCCCACTGGGAAAGGGAACAAACATGGTATCCCCGTAATGGGGTTGAAAATTTGGGGGAAGAAAACAAGCGCATGGGAATTTAGGGAGGATTTCCTTCGGAGGTCTGGGTTCGGCAGGAAAGAGGTGATGAATGATTCAGGCCACGAATGCCCTGTAGAATCCGATTGCCATTCTCATGTTTTACTCACAGACGAGGGGGATAAAACGCGAAGGGGGCAAACCAGCCGAAAGATCGGGGTCTGAAAATTCGGCAGAGTACTCTGCATGCAGAGGGGATGCTGTGGGATCGGGAAACAATCGCTCAGAAAGAAACATTCTTTACCGCACCATTTAATCCGAGGCCGACGATCCTGTCCCGGTTTCAGGTGCGACGAGGGCGCCGGAGTCCAGTCTCTGCGTCTCCTTATCTGCTTTACCGTGCACAGGCAAGAAGATGCGGAACGTTGCCCCTTTCCCCACCTCGCTTTCCACCGCAATCGTTCCGTGGTGGTTTTCCACAATACGATAACAAACGGAGAGCCCGAAACCATGTCCGTTTTTGCGCATGGAAAAGTGCGGCTCGAACACCTTCTCTTGAATGGCTTTGGGGATACCGGGCCCGGTGTCGCTCACCGAAAGCTCGATCTGGTCTTCCAACGGGTGGTGGGCTGTATGCACTCGAATTTCCCCGGCTTCCATCGCGTCTCCGGAATTATTGATCAAATTCAGAAGAACCTGCTGAATCTGGCTCGGATCGGCCTGAATGCGGGGGAGGTCTGCTTCCAAGTCGGTTACAAAAGTGATATCGTCGTAGCGATTCTGGGGCTTCAAAAACTGCAGGGTTTCCTGCACAAGCGTGTTGAGGTCGCAGACCCCTTTTTCCATGCTGGTACCGGTCAGATTCATCAATCCCTTGGTGAAGCATTCCATCCGGGCGACGTTTTCGTAAATGAGATCGGCTTTTTCTATGGCCCGGTTCAATGCGCCTGCATGGATGTTGACAGGAATCAACTGGGCGTTCCCCCAGATGCCTCCGAGATTGGCCTGATGGCCCTGGGGAGCCTGAATAGACATCCGGTGTGTTTGGAGACTTCCGGTCTCGAACGCAGCCCGGCAGGGACATCCGTCGCACACATTGGTGCGTCCCTGGAATACTTCATAGCATGGTTTTCCTACAGCCTGATCGCGGGTCTTAAGATGAAAAGCCTGAAGCATCTCCGGATTCACGTCCACGACGCGCAGTTCCCCGTCCAGGATGAAGATTCCATCGCGTATGGCATGGAAGATGGATTGCTGGAAATCAACGGTTTCCTGCAGCTTTTGGGTTTGCAGTCCGACTTTACGCTCCAAAAGGAGGTTCCATTGTTCGATCTCTTTCCGGGTCTGATCGAGTTCACAATTTCGCTGCTCAAGTTTCCGGACCAATTGCTTATTCTTGAGGAGCAATCGGCGTTTCTGGAACGCTTCGTTGAGTCGTCCCGCGATCTCGATCTTGCGGAAGGGCTTGGTAATATAATCGAATGCCCCCAGTTTCATGCAGCGTACCGCCGAATCCACGGATGCATATCCCGTGATCATCACCGCGCCGATATCCGGATCGCATTGCTTCACGCTCCGGAGCACCTGAATGCCATCGATCTCCGGCATCATCAAGTCGATTAAGATGAGATCGAATTTCGATCGTTCTGCCTTCACCCGCTCGATCCCCTCCGCGCCATTCCGCGCGCTGACAACCTCGTAGCCTTCTGCATACAGCATCTCGCGAAGGATATACCGGATGTCTTCTTCGTCATCTACCACCAATACGCGTGGGTGATTTTTATCCATTCCTTTTTCCTTTCCTGAATTCCTCCTCGCCCTCAAGAGAACGCATACGCACCCGCGCTTGCCGAAGAAAAGGCTCTGCCAAAAGTTGCTCTTCGTTTCGTAAGCCACCGGGCGGCCAATCGTTCCCGGCTTGGCGGAGCTTCTTCGAGTTCGAGAACGTTTTCCAGGGTGTTCTGCACTTCCTGCACGCCAAAAGGTTTGGTGATGTACTCGCTGGCACCCAATTCAATGCTCCGAAGCGCCAGGTCTAAGTCCGGATATCCGGTCTCCATAATGACTTTGATCCTGGGTTTTCTTTTTTTGATCTCCCGGAGAAGATCTATCCCGCTGGTGCCGGGGATGCGCATATCCAGGAAAACGAGCGCGGGGGTTTTCTTCTTGATGAGGGCCATGGCCTCCGAACCATTCTCTGCCGACAGCACGTCGAAGGCATCTTCCAGGATCACCTGAAACGCCTCGAGGATAGCCGCCTCATCATCTACTATAAGCACAGTGGGTTTCGTCTGCTTCATAGGTTCAGCATTCCTTTCTAATAAAGAGTGCCGCGAAAAATTTATGCGTAGCTCCGCGGGATTCCGAGACTGGATTCCCGCGAAGAGGATGACTGGAAGTGAAATTGGTCTCAAAAGGCCGTGTACGAAAACCATTCCAAAAAGTTTGAATCAAACAATATCTATAGCAAGACTATAGCAAAAAAGATGCCAGACCCTGAAGGTCTGGCACATACTCATAATAACAAATTGATATTACGTAAATTAATACAACAAAGCCTCCTCCATGCTCATTCAAATAGGGGAGAGAACATGTCGGGAAAATCCGACATGAATGGGAAAAAAGGATGAAAAAAGATATAACACACTAATATATATAAATTTATACTTATGTCGGGAAAATCCGACATAAGTGAGGAGGATGGAGAAAAAAATCATTTAACTGAATAATATAAAGATGGTTGGCACCATGTCGGGAAAATCCGACATAAAATCAAGCGTTCGACTCTCCCAGACCCAACTGCTGTATTTTGTCTGCAAGGGTGGAACGATGGATGCCCAGGAGGTCAGCCGTTTTTCCCCGATTGCCCCGGGTCTTCTCTAAGATCGCTCCGATGTAACGCTGCTCAAATTTCTGGACGGCTTTTTTTAATGGCCCCCGCATTTGGAAAACCTCTTCGCTCAGGATATCCACTGGAAGGCTCTCCTGAGGGATCAGACTGCGTTCGGCAAGCACCACCAGGCGTTCGAGCAGATTTTCCAGCTCGCGGACGTTGCCCGGCCAATCGTACGCCATAAAGCATTTCAACGCCTCCGGGCTCAGGCCTTCCACATGTTTCCCGGCTTTTTTGTTGAATCGGTCGAGGAAGTGCTTCACCAAAAGGGGAATATCCTCTTTCCGCTCGCGGAGCGGAGGCACCTCGATGGGAAGCACGTTCAGCCGGTAATATAGGTCTTCCCGAAATCGGGACTGAGACACAGCTGTTTTGAGATCGATATTGGTAATAGCGACGACGCGCACATCCACCGGGATAGCCTTTGTGCTGCCCACCCGCTGGATGCTGCGCTCCTGAAGGACCCTGAGCAGTCTGCTCTGGGCTTCGAGGGGCAGCGCCGTTATTTCGTCTAAAAGGATCGTGCCTCCATGGGCCATCTCGAATTTGCCGATAGCCTTTCTGTACGCGGAAGTGAACGCGCCCCGCTCATGGCCGAACAACTCGCTTTCGATCAGTTCGGAGGGAATGGCCGCGCAGTTGACGATACACAAGGGGTGCGCGCTTCTGAGACTTCGGCGGTGAATCTCCAAAGCGACCAATTCCTTGCCCGTTCCGGTTTCTCCGGTAATAAGCACCGTGGAATCCTGAGGGGCCACCTTGGCGATGGTGTCTGAAATGTGCTGCATGCAAGGCGAGCAGGATACCATCTTTTTTTCTTCGGATCGTCCTTGCATTTCAGAGCGCAGAAAACGGTTTTCCTTCCGCAGGGCTCCGGCCTCCAATTCCCGCTCGATCGTGTGGAGCAGTTCCTCGATCTGGAAAGGCTTGGAAATGTAATCCCGGGCGCCCAGCTTCATACATGTGACCACGCTTTCCACATCCTTCTTCACCGTCACCATGATCACGTCCACATCCGGATCCGCTTTTTTCATCCTTCTTAACGTCTCAATGCCGTCCATTTTCGGCATCATGATATCGAGGAGCACTAAATCTATGTTGTTGGCCTCCAGCAGCTCCAACGCCGACTTCCCATCGGATGCGGGGATGATCCGATAGTCGTCCTCCAAGGCCACACAATACGACTCCAACACGCTGGGTTCATCATCTACGGCTAAAATTGCAGGCTTCATAATCTCCTCAGGAAATTCTGCCGGAAAAATTCATTTTACTCAAAAATCGCGACGCAGATATAGAAGTTACGTTTGTCTTTTTTCAAAAAAGTGCGTTTTTCGCCAGAACCTCAGCACGCGTCACTCACCAAAGACAAAGGGCGATCCGTCTGCTCTACAGGCAGGAGTATGGTAAACGTCGTACCCTCACCCTCCTGACTTTCCACCCGAATCGTGCCACCATGATCTCTTACTATGTTATAGCTGATGGCCAGACCCAAGCCACTCCCTTTGGGCTTGGTGGAGAAAAAAGGCTCGAACAAATGGTTCAAATTCGATTGGGGGATGCCACATCCGGTATCCGAGATGATGAGTTGGATCACTTCACTCTCTTCCAGTTCACTTGCCGCGATCCGGGTGCTCACTTCGATGGTTCCGCCCCGCGGCGTGGCTTCCACGGCATTTCGCAGGATATTCAAAACCACCTGACCCAATTGCTCCGAATCCGCCGGAATGGATGGAAGGGAAGCCAAATTCTGATGCACGTGCACATCATGCTCACGGAAGGCTTCGTGGAGGAGGATGAAGGCCTCGTCCACAACCGCGTTGACCTCGGTCGGGCGCAAACGTGGTTTGTGAATCCGGCCGAAATCCAGCAGATCGTCCACAAACACGGAAAGCCGGTCCACCTGAGGAAGTACGGTGTTGACAAAGCGTGTTCTGAATTCAGGACTGGCAAATTTCCTGGGCAAAAGCTCGGTAAAGGTACGGACCGAGGTCAGCGGAGTCTTGATCTCATGGGCGATGGAGGCTGCCGTGGCTCCGAGGGCCGCCATCTTCTCCGCACGGCGGATCTCCTCCTCCACGTGCTTCAATCGGGTAATATCCGTAAAGAGAAGCAGCACGCCGCCGCTTCCGCTCCCATTCGTGTGGTTCAAGAGCCGTGTGCTGAAGCGCAAAAAATGTTCCCCGCTCTCGTCCCGAAGAAGCTTCGTCTCGTTATCGGTCCGGATCCGCCCGGAAGAAAGGGCCTCTTCAATGGCGGTGTTCAACGGGGTATAGGGAGCGAGATAGGCTTTGAAGAGGCATCCTCTGGCCGAATGCGCCGGCAACCCCGTAATCCGCTCGGCGCTCTCATTGAACGCCACGATCCGTCCCTCGGGATTCACGGTGATGACGCCGCTGTTCATAGATTGGAGGATGCTCTCGTTGTAGTTCGTCAGGCGCGCCAACTCGCGGATTTTGCGATCGAGCTCCTCCCTGCGCTTTTGGAGCTCTGCGCTCATCCGATTGAATGCGGAGGCCAATTCCCCGATCTCGTCCTGGCCATCCACGTGGACGCGATGAGTCAGCTCGCCCGCTCCGATCCTGCGGGAGGCTGCCACCAAAAGCTGAAGGGGTTGGGTGACTGCCCTGGCCAGAAACCACGCGAATGCGATGCCTAAAAACGCGGCGGTGAAGCCGATCAACAAAATCCGATTCCGCGTCCGGGCGACCTCGGCGTACGCGCTTTCCAAGGAAAACCCGATCCGCGCCGTGGCGACCTTCTTCAGTCCGGGCATCATCAAAACGGGCACGGAGAGATCCCACATGCGCTGGCCCCGATGGTTATTCTGATCCGTACTGAGCGAAGCCGAAGGAAGAGATCGAAAGGACTGGAGGAGCGGTCTCGGACTTTTTACGGCGTTTGCCGTCCTATCGTCGGTGTAACGTTTCCCCCGGTCCTGCGAGTCGCTGTGGACGATCACCCTGCCCGTCTGGTCCAGGATCATCGCATAGACCACGTCCGCCTTGTCGGTGATGCTGTCAATGAGCTCCTGAAGAAATAAGTAATCATCGGTCAACACCGCCTGCACACTGCTGTGAGCCAGCACCGAGGTAAGGCCAAATGCCTTCTTCCGCACCTCCTCCAGGATCGCGCGCCGCTGGAATACACTGACCACCGCTACCACCGAGGCGACGGTCAGGATCACCAAAAACGTGATGATAATAGAGAATTTGGCCCGGAACTTCAGACGTTTATATAACTTAATGGGAAGCTTGATAGACATTGTCGTCGCCCCCGGAAATGTTTTGATCGGACGGCTCCTGGATAAATACGTTTTCCAATCGTTCCGTCCTGAAAGGGCTGACTGTAAACTGTTGGACCCGCCGGCGTACGGCGTACATCCGGCCGGTGTAACTCAGGAATACACAAGGAGTCTCCCGGACTACGATCTCCTGCGCCTCCCGATAGAGCCGGAGCCGTTTCGATTCCTCCATGGATTGTCTGGCTTCTTCCAAGAGCGCATCCACGCGGGCGTTGTGGTAATTGAATAAATTCCCGGAGGTGCCCATAGCCCTGGAATGGAAAAGAAAATAGAGGAAACTGTCCGGGTCGCCGTTGTCTCCCAACCAGCCGTCCGCGAATAATTCTCCCTCCCCGCTCATAATCGCTTCGTTGTATGAATCCCAGGAGTCGAAATAGACGATGTCCACGTCAATGCCCACTTTGCTCAGATAGGATTGGATGGTCAGCGGAAAAACCCCTGCTCTGGAGGGACTTGGCTGAAAATAGAATAGTTTCGTCTTAAACCCATCGGGATAGCCCGCTTCTCTCAGCAACGCTTTCGCACGTTGGCGATCGTAGGAAATCTGACGAATCATCGCATCGTGTCCAAAGATATTTGGCGGTAAGGGGGAATAAGCAGGCACTCCTTTCCCCCGGAAAGCCGCGTTTACTATCCTTTCATTATCGATCGCTGCTGCCACAGCCTTTCTGATTTTTTCGTCGGTGTATGGATGCTTTCGACAGTTGAACCCCAGCATAAAAATACTGATTCCTCTTCCCTGCAGGATGTTTATTTCCGGATTAAAATATAGCCTTTCCAGATACGTCGGGCTGATCTCCGAAATTACATCAATAGAACCCGTTAA
>MVCQ01000099.1 GCA_002059205.1 Candidatus Latescibacteria bacterium 4484_107 | reverse complement strand
CTTCCCCTTCACGTAGGAGAGCGAGGCCGGATTATCGCCCACCAACACCACCGCCAATCCCGGAACGATATGGTGCTCCGTCTTCAACCGTTCGATTTCGGCCGTCATCTCCGCCCGCATCTCCCCGGACACCTTTTTTCCATCTAAAATGTGAGCCGCCATAGGGTTCCCTTTTTGTTTTTTTAATGATAAATGAAGCCTACTCCCACTCATCCTACTGCTTCCCCAGGTTTATCTTGAGGGGGTATCCGACTCTTGCAATCGCCCGGAGTCACCCGTTTACGGGTTTATAATAAAGCGTAAGCGGGAACTCCGGAAAAACTTATTTGGCGGAGCACTACTTTTTGAGGAGGGTGGAAGGGCCTTGCTCATTGTTCATTGCTTATTGCCCTTTACCGGCCCCAGGGCCTTCACCGTTTCGACCATCTCCCGCACGTACTCCACAAACTTCGGCCCTTGCACGGACGACAGATGCCCCATCCGAAGGCGCTCCGGCTCCAGTCCGATCTCCTGTAACAAGCCCCGCACATAGTCCACCCGCTTCTTAGCGCGCTTGTTCCCGGTCAAAAACCGGCAATTGTCCTCGTGACATCCCAGCACCAACACCCCGTCGGCCCCCTGCTCGAACGCCTGCAACAAATACAGCGCATCCACCTTCCCCGAACACGGAACCCGCACAATCCGCACGCCCTCCGGATACAAAAGCCGCATCCTTCCGGCCCGATCCGCCGCCTCGTATCCCGAATGCGCGCAGCAAAATACTATGATATTCGGACGATAGGCCGAATCGCTCATGAGTCCGTCCTGTCTTCTGTAATTGTGATCCTCTGGTAAGGAAAAGTACTTGTTGTACTTCGTATTTTCAATGTCGATTAAGATAACACTTCCGACCGTTAAAGTCAAGTTTTTTTGATGACCGGGACCATCGCCCGCATGGCCTCATACTTTTGTGCCGAACCCATCGGAGAGGCCGGAAGTTCGACCCCGAACCGTGAACGGAACAACGTGGAACAGCAAAGGTTTGGGGAGTGCTCTTGTTTATTGCCCGATCAACTCACAAATCTTCTCCAAACTCACTTCCGCGGTTTTGTCCAGATTGGCCTCGTCACCGCCGCCGCGGAGAGGGGAACACATTTCGTACGCCACGTATCCGTCGAATCCGCCTTCTTTGAGGCCTTTGAAAAAGCTTTCCAGATCGAGGAAGCCTTCGCCCACGGGCACGGCCCGGACCATTTCGGGCAGGGAGCGATAGTTCACAAGCCCCGGCACGTACGCAAAGCGCTTCAGGCGTATGTAGTCCGCGAGGGTGGTCTGAACCATACGGGGCGCCAGAAGTTTTGCGCACGTGTACAGGTCTTCTCCGTGCAGAGCAGGCACCCAGGGATCGAACATCGCGCGGCAGTTCGGATGATCCACGTCGTTGAGAAATTCCACGTACGCATCGCACGAGATGGCGGTGTCGTGGTGGTTTTGCACCCCGAGGATCACGCCATAGTCCTCCGCAAGCGCGGCGCATTCCCGAATCGCTTTGACGCATTGCTCCCAGTCTTCGTGATACGCCTCCGGATCGGTGGCATAGCCGGTGAACACCCGGACGATCTTCGCGCCAAGCTGTTTCGCCATCCGGGCCATGGACCGCACGTACGCGATCTGCATCTCCACAAAGGGCACTTCGGACGCGCTCTTTCCTCCGGTAAAGTTGGTGTATCCCGCGATGGTCGCGATCTCGACCTGATGTGCGGACGCGCACGTTTTGATCTTATCTAACGCCGCCTCATCCGTATCGAGTAGGGATAGATGGGGCCGCTTGCCCATCAGTTCCACGGCGGAATAACCAAGCGCGGCGGTCTTCTCGATGAACGCTTCGGGGTCAAGCTGATGTTGACCCCAAAGTCCTGCGTAGCTTACTGAAAATAAGGTGGGAGTCATCGTATCCTCTTTGGTGTGTGGTGAGATGAGCTTTTCCGCGCGGGAATAAATTCCTTGCGCTACGTTTGGGAACCCCTGTGAACAGGGCTGGGATTTTTCCAAGTCATGTAGTCGCCATGCGAGGTGTCATTAGCCCAATTTATTGGGCTTTGCTCACGTAGCGTGGCGATTTATCGCCACGCGGAAGGCTTTTGGCTTGTTCCTCGCCCGTCAGTTCCTGCAGCACTCCCCGCGCTTGCTCCAACCGGCCAAGATCATCGCCCGCCCCGAGCATGACCTCTATGGAGGGCGCGCCGTCGAACGCGAACCGAAGCGGCTCGGAGGCGCTGGATACCCACGTTTCCACCTCCGCTCTCGAAAGCTCCCGTTCCTCCGGGAAGCCCACTAAAAGGACGGGTCCCGCTATTTTCACCGTGGCCGCTCTCAATACCCTGGCCGACTGCTTGACGTAGGCCACCTCCAAAAGCGACCGGACCTCATCGGGAGGCGCGCCATAACGGTCCTTCATCTCGGCCTCGATCTCCCATACGTCCACGAGCTTTTTCGCCTCGGCCAGCCGCTGGTAGAAGGATACGCGCTGCGCCTCCTCGGAGATATATGCTCCGGGGATGAAGGCGCTGACCGAAATATCAATCTTGGGCTCCGGAACTTCCGCCTCAGGCGCTTCCCCCTTCAGCTCCCGCACGGATTCCTCCAAAAGGCGGCAATACAGATCGAACCCGACGGCCATGACAAATCCGTGCTGCTCCGTACCTAAGATATTGCCTGCGCCCCGAATCTCCAGATCCCGCATGGCCACCTTGAATCCCGACCCGAGATGGGTGAACTCCTCGATGGCGCGCAGCCGCTTTCGCGCCGTCTGGTTGAGGGATCGCCACGGCGGGATGATCAGATAGGCGAAGGCGGACAGATTGGAGCGTCCCACGCGGCCTCTTAGTTGATACAATTGGGACAGGCCGAACCGGTCCGCCCGATTGATGATCATAGTGTTCACATTCGGAATGTCCAGGCCCGATTCGATGATCATGGTCGAGATCAGGCAATCGATGCGCTTGTCCAAAAAATGCAGCATCACCCGCTCCAACTCCCGCTCCGACATCTGTCCGTGCGCCACGGAGAAGCGGACCTGAGGAAGCAACTCTTCCAGAAACGCCGCCATCGAGTCGATGGACTGCACGCGATTGTGCACAAAATACACCTGTCCGCCCCGATCCACTTCCCGCAGGATAGCCTCGGCGATCTTGTCCTCGTCGAAGAGGAGAATCTCGGTGTGTATGGGCTGGCGACCGTGCGGCGGCGTGGTGATGACGGACATATCCCGCGCGCCCGAAAGCGACATGTGCAGCGTTCTCGGAATGGGCGTGGCGGTCATCGTCAGCACGTCCACCATCCGCCGGAAGCGCTTCAGCCGTTCCTTGTGCTTCACGCCGAAGCGTTGCTCCTCGTCCACGACGACCAGTCCCAACTCCTTGAATTCCACATCCTTCGAGATGAGACGGTGCGTGCCGATCACAATGTCGATCTTTCCCCGTTTGAGCCGCTCCAGGATATCGCGCTGTTCCTTGGGCGTGCGGAAACGGCTCAGCACATCCACCTCCACCGGAAAATCCGCCAGGCGTTCAGTGAACGTAATATAGTGCTGTTGGGCCAAAATGGTCGTGGGCACCAGCACGGCCACCTGTTTGCCGTCCGAAACCACCTTGAAGGCCGCGCGGATGGCCACTTCCGTCTTGCCGTATCCCACGTCGCCGCAAATCAGCCGATCCATCGGAACGGGCCGCTCCAAATCTTTTTTTACGTCCCGCGTGGCGGTCAACTGATCCGGGGTCTCCTCATAGATGAAAGCGGCCTCCATTTCCGTCTGCCTCGGCCCGTCGGGCGGAAACGCATACCCGGGGCGCGCCTGACGCTCCGCATACAATTCCAGCAGATCCTTTGCGATTTGCACCGCCGCTTTTTTGGCCCGGGCTTTGATACGCTCCCAGCCCGCGCCTCCAAGCTTGCTGAGCATCGGAGCCACGCCCTCGTCTCCGGTGTATTTCCGCACCCGATCCAGCTGGCCCACAGGCACATAGAGCTTGTCGTTCTCCCGATAGTGCAACAGCAGACAATCCCGCTTGATCCCGTCGATTTCCAGGGTCTCGATGCCCCGATACCGGCCGATGCCGTGATCCACGTGCACGATGAAATCCCCGCGTGCCAACGCCGTTATACCGGGGAGTGCGACGCCTTTCCGAAATTTTCGGGTGCGTCTGCGACGACGATACCGGCTGAAGACCTCGTGATCGTTCAGGAGAAAAACCTTTGCTTCGGGAAAAACGAAGCCTTCGTGGAATCCGCCCACCTCGATGCGAATCCGGCCGGTCTGCTCCTCCAAAAGCTCGGCCAAACGATCGGCCTGTCCCTGATTGTCGCAGCAAATCGTGACCTCGAAGTGCCCCTTCAGCCGCTCGGCAATGTCCTCCCGCAGCCGCTTCAGATCGCCCTCGTATTGCGGCTGCGACACCGCACCGAAATCGATTAGGTGATCTTCTACCGCAGAGACCGCAGAGGGCCCGGAGAAAGGCAAAAGCTCGGGCGCGCCCTCTTTGAAAATTTCTCCGCGCGCTCCGCGTGCTCCGCGGTGAGAGGATTCGGATTCGGAAAGGCGCAGCATCACGTGCTCGGCGATGCGGAACCGGGCCATCTTCTCCCGGATCGCATCGAACGCCCATCGCACGTCCTCCGGCGGAAGGAGGAATTTTTTCAGGTGCTTATGCTCCTCATACAATTTTCGGACCTCTTTCTCCGCTTTTTCGGCCTCCCCCTCGATGGCCTCCGGATCGTTCAGGAAGATGCCCTCCTCCGGTCCGAGATAGTCCAGCAACGCAGCCCGCTCCGCATAGAGCAGAGCGATGGTTTGCTCCATCCCTTCGAAAATCTGATCCTGCGCGTTCTCCCGGATCTCCGCTGGAAGTTCGAGTTCTCCCGCTCGCTTCGTAACGTTCGTCCTCGTGCATGCGTTCAGGATCACCTCCCGACAGGGCGGAATGCGCACTTCATGGAGTTGCTCCAACGAACGCTGGGAAGATAGGTCGAATCGCCGGATGGACTCCACCTCATCTCCGAAAAACTCGATCCGGCATGGATGCTCCGTAGTGGGGGGAAAGACGTCCAGGATACCGCCCCGGACGCTGAGCTGTCCCATCTCCTCCACCATCGGCATGCGCTCATACCCGGACGCGATCAGCCGCTCCAACAGGCCATCGCGATCCAGCGCGTCCCCGACCTTGATCTCCGCCGTGGCCTCCAACAAAACGTCGGGCGGAATCGTGAAATCCAACAGCGCGCGCGCGGTGGTGACCACAACGCCCGGTTCGTCGAACAGCAGCCCCTCCAGTGCCTCGATCCGAAGTCCGATCACATCGGAGGAGGGAGATCGCTCCTCGTACGGCAAAATCTCCCATTCGGGAAAATAGCGCACGCGCTCCGGTCCCATGATGGTGGACAGATCGTCCCGGAGTTGCTCCGCGGACTCGTTGTCCGCCGTCGCAACCAATCTCGGGAAACCGATCTCCCGATAGGTCGTCGCGATCCAGAAGGCTTTCAATGCCCCGGCCAGACCGTGCAGCTTCAGGGTGCGCGCGCCTTCGCGGAGTTTGCGTCGGCTTTCCTGGAAGCTTGCCGACTCGGTGATGTGGCTGCAAAGTTTTTCGATCATGACTTGGGTTGGTGATTCGTGAGGGGTGAGTAGTGAGTGGTCTTGGAGTGCGCTGTGGCGAGAAGTATGGTGAAAAGTACTGAAAGTTGCGGGCAATGTCAACCAAAATCCGAAGAGGGCGGCGGCTCTATCCCATGGAAAAAAACAAGCCCTCAGAGTTAATCTGAGGGCTTTTAATGGGGGACGCATCGCCTGCTCTTGATAACCACGGATTTTAAGACCCGCGCGGATATCCTCCTCCTGCACACCCAAGTCCTGCGCCTGATCCGCGACGGCTTTCAATCCGTGGTTATCCGTATCCGTCTCTTCTGCCTTGCCCCGTTTTGTCCGGTGCGCTCTTGCGGTCAGGCCAGCGCAGCGGACACGGGAGGGAGGCGCGGAGGGTCTATA
>MVCQ01000098.1 GCA_002059205.1 Candidatus Latescibacteria bacterium 4484_107 | reverse complement strand
AAGGCCACCGCCGGAATCGCTCCCAGCACCGGCGGATCGTTGACCGAGCGCACCGTCACGGAGAGCGTCCCCTCGCAAACCGCTCCATCCGGATCCGTCGCCGTCACCGGGATCGCCTCCGGGCCGCCGTTCCAATTCTTCGGGGCAGAGAAGCGGACCTCATGAGTCTTCGGATCGAAGGCGGCGATAACGTGCTCCGCCTTCCCAATCGTTAGGATCAATGCCTCGTTCGGATGATCGGGATCGGTGAGCACCTCGTCGAGGTCAAAGGAGGTGGAACCGTCCTCGTCGAAAAGGACCTCGGGGATCCGCGCAAACACGGGAGGTTCGATCACCGAAGCCACGGTAAATGCGGCCGTGCCCCTATCCTGTCCGCCTTCGGGATCCGCGACCGTAAACGTGATGCGCTCCGGCCCGCCATACCAGTTTTTCGGGGCGGTCATGGTCACCCTATGGGTACTCGGAGCAATCTCGACTTGGATCGTCTCTTGCCCCTCCGCCTGCCACTGAAGCTGTTCGAGCGGGTGATCCAGGTCCTTCACCAAACCGTTTAGATCGAAGGACAGCGCAGTATCCTCGTCGAAGGTCCGATCCGGGATGGCCGAGAGGACCGGCGGATCGTTCACAGAGGTCACCGTCACCGGAACCGAATCCGTATCTTGGGCGCCCATCGGATCTTTCACGACGAACACGACGGTTTCCGGCCCGCCATGCCAGTCCGGCGGAGCCGTCAACACGGCTGTCCGAGCGAGCGAATCCACCCGCACGATCACGTGTGCTCCTCCTTTTGCCGCCCATAAAAGCGCATCCTTCGGATGATCCACGTCACTCACGTAGTCGTCCAATGAGAGCGCGAAGGAACCATCCTCCGCAAACGAAATGGGCGGGATGGCCGAAATAACCGGCGCATCGTTGACGGCCTTGACCGTGAGGTTCATGGAGGTCTTATCGTTGCCTCCCTCGGGATCGGTCACGGAAAAGACGATGTCCGCCGTGCCGTTCCAGTTTTCCACCGGGCGGATCTTCGCCACGCTTCCCTGGATCGCCACCTGAACATCGGGGCCCTGCAGACTTGCCCAACTCAGGCTGCTCAAAGCGTGATCAATGTCCTGAACATACGCGCTCAGGTCGATCTGGGTCGCCGTGTCCTCCTCGATCTCCCGATCCGGAATGGCGGACGCCACGGGCGGATCGTTCACGGAGGTGACCGTCACGGAGAATGTCCCCTGACCGGCAGCTCCTTCGGGATCCGTCGCGGTGACCACAAAGGAGACCGGTCCGCCGTGGTAGTTCGGCTTGGGGGTTAGGGTGATCACATTGCCCGGTCCGACGGCAGCGGAGAGGTTTGCATCGCTCGAACACGTCCACGTGAGCGTTTCTCTTGGGTGATCGGGATCGGAGACAAACGCATCCAGATCCAGACCGGTGAACTCGGTGTCCTCCGCAAACGAAATCTCCGGAATCGGGCGAATTTCTGGCGGATCGTTGACGGTATTGACGAAAAAACTCCACGTCCCTTCCCGGGCCCATTTGAGCGTGTTCTCGTCCAGCACCGCCGCCACCATCCAATAATAGGTCGTATTCTCCATCAGATCGGACTTGGGGAGCGCCTCCCCGATTTCCTTCTTCAGGCCCTTGATCACCTTCGTTTTTTCGAACGTGGAATCGGCGCTGTAGAACAGGGCATACGTGATCTCCTGAAGCGGATCCGGATCGTACGTGCGCTCCCACTCGAACATCGGGCGGAGCGTTTTCACCACGGCCCCATCTTTCGGAGACCGGAGCGAGAAGGGGTTGATCTCCTCCTCCTCCGTGTTGACCAAAAACGTGGATGCCTCGGACCATGGCCCAAAATCCGTCCCATCGGTGGCCCGGGCGCGCCACCAGTACTGGGTATTCTCCAGGAGACTGGGAAGGTCCGTCCAGATGGTCTCCGCTCCCTCGGAGGGAACAGGCTCCGGGCTGGATCCGGCCATTTTCGCGGAATCCAGGTCCGCCGTATAGTAAAGCTCGAAATAGTACGCCAAAGCATCTCCGTCCGGATCCACCGAGCCTCCCACGGTCAGACGGGGAGGCAGGTGATCTATCGTACTTCCGTCCGGAGGAGCGAGCAAGTTCGGTGCGGAGGGCGCCGTATTGACGTGGAAAGGGATTTCCGCCCATGGCCCCCAGGAGAACCCATCGTGAGCGCGAACCCGAACGAAGTAGGACTTCCCCCCCTCCAATTCCTGTCCTCCGTATTCCATCTCCGAGTCGGAAGAAGCGACGGGACCCGAAGCCCATATTTTCGCGCCTGCGCCACCTGCCTCTTCTCTCACCTCGATCTCGAATTGGACCTGCGGATCCCCCTCCGGATCGCTGTATTCCCATGTAAAAAGGGGAGCCTTCGTGGTCCGATTTATTCCCTCAATAGCAAGGTGCGTGATCTCCGCGGGACGGCGGGTAATTCGGGTGGCGACCCGCATCGTGGGATCCAGATCGGACGCGAAGGAAAGCACGTCCCCGTATGCGGCCGCTAAACGACCTTGATTCCCCTGGGCTTCAGAAGGAATAATGCGCCGCTGAAACAGGCCGCTGTTCTCCGAAGTTTCATAGAGAACCAGGGTGCGGGCGCTCCCGGCATGCCTCAGCGTGAGCGTCACACTCGTATAATCCGCGGTGTAGGGACTCCCGTCCGCGCCCTTCAGCGTAACCCATATCGGGTTCCCGATAACCACCTCTTCCCCGATCTCCGCCGTTCCCTCCTGATCTGCCCAGAGCGCCAGCGATTCCACGGCGGGCTGTCCGGGCACGTCCGGATAAGGCGCGGAGCGCCAGCCCGTGGCAAGCACCTTCCCATATCCCGAACGATCCTCCCCGTCATAAATGCACGCACCCGGATCCGCCACGTCTTCACCCCACCACAAGTCCTCGGCGGATACAGGCTGATCGGACACATTGCGCACACCGAAGAGCCCGTTTTTGAAAATGTTGGATCCCGAGATGCTTGGAGCGGCGTGCTGAAAGCAAAGCACGCCCGAAAACTCGTTATCGTAAATGGCACATCCGACGATCCGCGGAGAGGAAGCGGTACAGCTTATGCCATTCCCATTCTGCACGAGGAGTGTTTTTGAAATCGTGGGATCGGAACCGGCGAAGCAGACGATTCCCGAAGTCCGGTTTCGCACGAGCGTATTGCCTTCGATGGAAGGAGAAGCACCCCCCTCGCATAGAATGCCCACGTACGTGTTGTCCATTATGATATTTCCCACTAGTGCGGGCGAGGCGCCGGCCTTGCACATAACCCCCACGCGGCTTCTAAAGACCCGACTGTCCCGAAGCACGCCGGGTTCCGTCTGCGTCCATCGGATTCCGCAGAACTCCGCATCCGCGATCTCACACTGCGTAGCGGTCACCGAGGCATTTTCGCCGGCATCCACGCCAATGCTCATAAATTGAATGGTAGTGTAGCGCAGGATGCCCTGAGCCTCCGGCCCCTCGAACTGGATGCCCCACCAGTCTCCGGGGGCCGGTTCGGACTGAGCCGAGGTAAACACGATCCCCGCATCCTCCGTTCCCTCCGAGATCAGGATCCCATGAATCTTAAATTGACGAAAGCCCGAAACCCGGATCGTCACCCCGGGCTCGATGATCAGGCTGTCCCCGGCGGCCACCGTAAGGTTCTCCGAAACAAGATACGGGCTTTGGGCCGCAGTCCATCGGCCGCTTAGCGTTCGTTCCGCTCCCTTTGGTAAAAGCGGATCGGACATCGGCGCAGCAAGGGTGTCGGGAAGCGATGCGGCTTCTTCCCCGAGTTCCGAAACGGGTGCGGCAAGCGTATCGGGAGAAGGCGCTGCATCCTCCCCGGATTCCAACGACTGTCCGATGACCACGGACCTGAAGGTCACCATGAGAACAATCAAAAAAAGAGACGTTTTCACAGCACTCCCCTCCTTGTCGGTTTGGTTTGAGTTGTTGCATAAAACGCATCAAACCCGGGTGAACGAGTGGCACGGACTCGAAAAGAGCCAAATCCGAATCTTCAATGTAATAATGCGACATTTGAACACAAAAGTCAAGTCCTAAATCAAAAAAATTTGGACCTGTCGTCGCTTTTTGGTTGACTCTTTCCCATAAGTTGCTTAGATTATAAAAAAGGGACTCCGATCTGAAAAGTGGTGAGTTTCAGTCGGACAAGGAATCCTCCCCCGCACAGCGTTTTGGGAGGCGAACGCCTTCCATGGTCATAGATTGGGAGGCGAACGCTTTCCATGGTCATAGATGTCGTCTCTATCCGTCAGAACCAACCTGGTTCGTCTTTGCCTCCCCTTTCGCGCCGGAGGAAGCCGTGATTTCGTATTTAGAGGGAACCTTGGTGCGCAAGCATCCGACCCATGTGATCCTCGACGTCGGGGGTGTGGGATACCGACTCCATATCTCCTTGTCAAGCTACGATCAGGTCGGAGTCGTGGGAACGCGCACTCAGATATTGACCTATCTTCACGTTCGGGAGGATGCGCTGGAGTTGTTCGGATTTATGACCGAGGAGGAGCGGGCGTTGTTCCTGACGCTGATCTCGGTGTCCGGGATAGGGCCCAAACTGGCTCAGGGTATATTGTCCAGCGTATCCCCCGCCGAGTTTCAAAGCGCGGTTGTAGCGGAGAATGTAAAAAGCCTGACCGCCCTTCGCGGGATCGGCCGGAAGACCGCCGGGCGATTGATCGTGGAGCTCAAAGACCGCTTCGAAAAAGTGGCCTTCCCGGAAGGGACTCCCCGCTATACAGAAGCCTCCGGGGAAATGAGCGCGGCTCAGGAGACGTTTCTCGCATTGCTTTCGCTGGGCTTCAAAGAGATCGAGGCGCAACGGGCGATAGACAAAATCGTCCGGGAGGAAGGACGCGAACTCTCCACCGAAGAGATGGTGAAGAAGGCCTTGAGAGGCGTGTAGATGTTGAATATTGAGTATTGAACATTCAATGTTGAATGAGGATACCGCACCATGACCGACCACATCACCACCCCTTCGCCCATCGAAGACGATCTCGAATTCGATCCTTCGTTGCGTCCGGCGCGCTTTGAGGATTTTCCGGGTCAGGCGGATCTGAAGGAAAATCTCAAAGTTTTCATCCAGGCGGCCGCGCAGCGCGGGGAGGCGCTCGATCACGTGCTGCTTCATGGGCCTCCGGGACTTGGAAAAACCACGCTGGCCCATATCATTGCGAACGAATTGGGATCCAACATCAAGATGACTTCGGGACCGATCCTGGAGCGTCCGGGGGATCTGGCCGGTCTGCTGACCAACCTGGGGGAGCGCGACGTCCTTTTCATCGACGAGATCCATCGCCTTTCGCGCGTGGTGGAGGAATACCTCTATTCGGCGATGGAGGACTTCGTCATTGACATTATGATAGACACCGGGCCCAGCGCGCGATCCGTGCGGCTCAATCTGGAGCGGTTTACCCTCGTGGGCGCCACCACCCGGGCGGGGCTGTTGACCGCTCCTATGCGGGCCCGCTTCGGCATCGTCGGACGGGTGGAGTTTTACAGCGAGGAGGAACTGGGCCGGATTGCCCGGCGTTCGGCGCGCATTCTAAACATTCAGATAGACGAGGGGGGCGTAAGGGAAATCGCCAAACGCGCCCGGGGCACGGCGCGGGTCGTGAACCGTCTCCTCTGTCGGGTCAGGGATTATGCGCAGGTCAGGGCCGACGGCCTCATCACCGCCGAGGTGGCCGACCGCGCGCTGAAAATGCTTCGGGTGGACGAGATGGGTTTGGACGAGATGGATAAACGTATTCTCCTGGCCCTGATTGACAAATTCGATGGCGGCCCCGTGGGATTGGCCAATCTCGCGGTGGTGGTCGGCGAGGAAAAGGACACCATAGAAGAGGTGTACGAGCCGTATCTGATCCAGGAAGGCTACCTGAAGCGCACCCTGCGCGGACGCGAGGCGATGGACTTGGCATACCGACATGGACGCGAGGCGATGGACTTGGCATACCGACATTTCGGGAAGACGAAGAAACAGGATCGCTTCGCCGGAACGCTTGCGATAGGATAGGTCGGAGGCCGGAGGTCGGAGGTCAGCGTGCGGCCTATCGCAATGGAACGAGTCGGATGGTAGGAAAAGCCCCTGTGTCTGCCTGTCGGTGGGTCGGAGGTCGGAGAACAGATTGAGTTCTATTGACCTCCCCCTGATTCCTGATCTCTAAAAACATAACCCAA
>MVCQ01000097.1 GCA_002059205.1 Candidatus Latescibacteria bacterium 4484_107 | reverse complement strand
ATCGCTTTTTTTGCGCCGATTAGTCGGGCTAATTTGCACGTTTCTTCGGCTCCCCGGATGAAGGCAGGCGTTACCTCTCTATTCTCTTTATCGAGCACCGACGCCTTTTTCTTTAGCACCGCTTCGCCGCCGTCCCCCACGATCTCCGCCGGAATCCGGGGCGTAGGCAGTCCTCCCAACTGCTCCGGACAAACCGGAAGAGCATGTCCCTCCGCCACCAATTGTCGGATTTCAGGAGTCTCGCAGTGTCCCCCGTGGTATCGGCATCCGACTCCTGCTAAGCATGCGCTGACGATGTATTCCATTAAATTGCCTGAATTTTAAGGATTTCAAAGATTGCCTAAATTGCCAGCACCCCATTTTTGGCAATTATGGCAATTTTTGAAATGCCTTGTTCAGCTTCCCCGTCCGATCCGACAGGACAATTTCCCGCATTTCCGCTCCGAGATCGTTGAGGTGCACCTCGACCGCATCCTCCGGCCACAGCGACGCTGCACGCTCGGCCCACTCCACGAGGCAGACCCCGTCTCCATAGAAATACTCCTCGTATCCCAGATCGAACAACTCCTCTGCCTCCCGGAGCCGATACAGATCAAAATGATAGACCGGCAACCGGCCCTCGTATTCGTGGATGAGCACAAAGCTTGGACTGGTCACGTATTCCTCGACACCCAGCCCCCGGCAAATTCCCTGCGCCAGACACGTTTTCCCGGATCCTAACGCTCCAATAAGCCCCACCACCGTTCCGGGAAGCAGGTGCGCCCCCAATTCCATCCCAACTTTCTGCGTCTCCTCAGCCCCGCTGGTTTTCCAAGTCATAATTTCCATTCGCCACGGAGTGGGGAATAGGGGGCAGGGATCAGGGTGGTCCGACCTCCGACCTCCGATTTACCCTTTCCCCTTCATCACCACCACCGGCAGGATCATCTCCTCCAGGGAAATGCCTCCGTGCTGAAAACTATCCCGGTATTGGCGTTCGTATTCGTGGAATTTGCTGGGATATACGAAATAGAAGTCCTCTTTGGCGATGATGAAATTGGTGCTCATCCCTATACTGGGCAGTTTATACTCAGACGGGTCCCGGATGAGGAGGGCCTGTCTGCGGTCACAGTTGAGATTGCTGCCGTATTTGTACCGAAGATTCGTCGAAGTACCGCGATTGCCCCGGGCGATGGTGGCTCGCGTGCCCAAAACGCTTCCGTGATCCGAGGTGAGCACCACTACGGCGTCGGTCTCCGCCACCCGGCGAAGCATCTCGAACAGGCTGGAGTGCTTAAACCACGAAAGCGTCAGGGATCGGAAGGCCGCCTCGTTCGGAGCGATTTCCTGCAGAATGTCCGACTCGGACCGGCCGTGCGCCAGGATGTCAATAAAATTGAACACCACTGCCGTCAAGGGAATGGATGCAAAGGAATGGATTCTTCGGACCAGGCTGCGCCCCTCCGCTACATCCAGCACCTTGATATACCGGGTGTCGGAAACGGATTTCAGCCCCATCCGTTCCAATTGGAGGTCCATCAACCGATGTTCATGCCGGTTCAGGCTCCGGTCGTCATCCTGCCCCGACTGCCAAAGCGCTGGATATTGCTTTGCCAATTCGTCCGGGAAAAGACCGCTGAAAATGGCGTTTCGCGAGTACGGAGTGGCCGTGGGCAGGATGGAATAGTGATAGTCGCGGCGGATGGTGAAAAACTCTGCCAACAGAGGCTCTATGGCCAGCCAGTGATCTAAGCGCAGACAATCCACCACGATAAAATACACCTGGTTCCCGGCCGTCAGATGAGGGACAACGAATTCCGACAGCACATCCACCGAAAGCAGCGGCGGATCTTCCTCTCTTAACCAACTCCGATACATACGCTCGATGTAGATACCAAATTCCAGATCACACTCCCTGCGATGATCCTGATGCATTTGCCGCAGTCCCGCATCCCGAAAGCGTTCGATCTCGAGGTCCCACTCGGACAGATGGCCGTGAATATCTATCCAGTCGCGCCAGTGCAACGGTCCGGAGAGCAATGCCCGAATACGGTTGAACTCGGAGACATAGTCTCGTCCGATGCGATCCTCCCGGATGTGCTTGGCGTCGAGGAGGCGCTTGCATGTGGACAAGATCTGACTGGGATTGACCGGTTTGATCAGAAAGTCGTCTATCCGCTGTCCGATGGCGTCCTCCATCAATTCTTCGGCTTCACTTTTTGTGATCATAATTACGGGAATGTTGGGATTGATCTCCCGAAGTTCGGCCAGCGTCGAAAGCCCGTCCCGTCCGGACATCATCTCATCCAACAGGATCACGTCGAAGGAGCGTTTTCGAACCAGCGCCACCGCATCGTCCCCATTGGAAACCGGAGTCACCTTATATCCTCGTTCGGACAGAAAAATAATGTGCGACTGCAACAGGTCAATTTCGTCATCTATCCAGAGGATGTCTCGTTCCACATCCATACCGATCTCCTTCTCTACCTCACCCCCCATTGGTTATTGATAAGTAGTCGCTTCACTTAGTCGGGACAGGTAAATCCACCACTATCGCCGTCCCCTCGCCCACAATGCTTTCCCTCAATAAAACCTTTCCCCCGTGATATTCCTCCACGATTCGCTTCACAAAGGTGAGTCCCAGCCCCCATCCGTAGTTCTTGGTAGTATAGCCGGGTCGGAAAATTTTCTTTCGATCCTTCGAGGAGATGCCTCTTCCATTATCTTTGAATTCGATGCGGATTTTACGGGTTTCCGCCCGGACCCGGACCCGGATTTCCGCGTCTCTGTTCGTGCGATCCATCGCGTCCAGGGCGTTTTTCATGAGGTTTTCAAAGGCCCATCCCAAAAGCTCCCGGTTGACCGGCACTTCGGGGACCTCCTCGTACTCCTCGAATATGCGGACGTCGCGCCCGAGTTGGGGAAGGCGTTCTTTCATATAGAAAATGACCTCCGCCACAATGGGTACTACGTTTTGGGTTTTCAGTTCCGGCACCGATCCGATGAGGTTGAACCGGGAGGCCATACGCGTCATCCGGTGCACGTCCTGCTCCATTGCGGCCAGGATGTGGTCGAATTTCCGAAATCCCCCCCGGCATTCCAGTGTCCGAATCGGCTCTATCTCCGCCTTCATCAATTCCAGCCAGCCGAACAGGGACGAGAGGGGGGTTCCCAATTGATGGGCCGTTTCTTTGGCCATCCCGACCCAGATGTAGCGTTGCTCGCTGTTTTTGATGTTCCGGAAGCCCAGGAAGCCGATAAAGAGAAACAACAGAATGGTCCCCATCTCGATGAGAGGCATCCATCGGAGCCGGTTGAGCGCGTAAGATTCGCCATAGTGCAGATAGCCGAACAAGCCCCCCATCTGGTCTATTTTCACTTTCACGTCCGGGGTCAATCGGTCCAATCGCTCCACCGGAACCCGCAGGGGGATCGGATCGCTGTACTTGTCCATTCTCTTCATAAATTCCCGGAGACGCGCCCTGGAATCGGGGGAAAAATCGTCCGGTCCCACGCCCACGCCCTGCCACGCAACCAGGCTGTCGTCTATGGTCGTGATGATGACCGGATAGGTGGTCCTTTTAATCACTTCCTGAAAAATGAAGCTCAGATCGTCGTCGCTGGCCAATTCCGAAGCGGCGTACGCATATATTTTGGCATAGATGTCCGAAGTGGTTTTTTCGTGATCTTTCAGTTGTCTCAGCACCAATTGCATATGAACAAGATAGATGAAAACCAGCAGTATGGCAACCACAAACAGGGATCCCTTGAAGGTGGCGCCCGCCTTGTACCGCCTTTTTTGAGGGGCGCCGTTGCGCGGTTTAGAGCGCTTCGACATCCGCTGGCGCATCCATTGCAGCATCATTTTCCACCTATTTTTTCCATCCAGCCACTTGCGAGAGTGTGAGAAACGAGAGGATGCCGCTGAGTTTTTGGCGACAAAAGGACTTTATTATGTCATTGTGAGGCGCGAAGCGCCGGGCGCCCTCTCATCTGAGGAACGTTTTACAAGTGCTTTTATCAAGAAATCAGTATCTGTCCGGAGTGGCAAATTCTTAATCCCACTCGCTCTCATCACCAAAACAGAACCCCTTGACATGCTTCCGCCAAAGGGGTTTTTCTCATCGAGACAGTGATAACGAAGCGGCCTTTGCAATAGACCCGAACCATGCCATATCCGTCTCCCCGCGGACTTAAGGATGCGATTCAAGTCGTTCGGCAATGCAGGATTCGAGGGAAACCACCTGTTCTTCCAAAACCCGTAGTTTTTCCAGGGCTATCCCGGGTACCGATGGGCACTCTCCCAAGTCCGGAGGCACCGCTCCCCCTGATTTTCGCTCAGGAGATTCAGGTTTCCGCGTTTCCGCCTCTTCCAAAGTCTCGCATTCGGTGGGTTCGGTTTCCGGGATGTTCACTTCCTCCAGAGATCTCCGCTCAGGAGCCTCTGAACCCTGAGCTTCCGTCTTCTCGGATATCTCCCACGCGGAGGAGTGGGGTTCCGGATATTTTGTCTCCTCCGAAGCTTCAGGAGGGGCGACCGGGGATTCCAACTCCGAGTCGCGTTCCTCCTTATCCAGAAACGTAAACAACGCATCAAAAGAGCCATCGTCCGGAAGGTCGAGGGCTTCCTGTTTCCCGGCCGGAGCACCCACATCCTCGGATGTTTCCGATTCAGGCAACCGAGCTTTTTGGGGCCTCAGGAAGCTCCAGAAGCCTTTTTTTGAACCTTTTTTCGACATGGTCGGTCGTTTCTCCTGTCCCGAATTATTCATAAATCCGGGGTGTTACGCCCGGCCTTGGGCTTTGCTCAGAAAAAGAATCCTGAAGGGGAAATAGCACTTTTCCCTTCAGAGTCATGAGTAATTCGGGCTATGCAGCCTCGCCTTCTTCAACGGAAGGGACTTCCCCATAAGCCTTCGCAAGTTCCGGCCGGGCCTTCGCGATTCGGTGACGGAGCATGCCGATCTGAGCCTTTTCATCGGCCACGACGAACAACAGCAATTCCGCGCTCACCCGATGTACCACGATCAGCCCCCCCTCAAACTGGATCCACATCTGGACAAATTCCCGAATGTCCCGGTAGGTTCCCAGACTTTCGGAAAGCCTCAGAGCGATCATGCTCGCCCTGGAAAAAATTTCTTCATCCTCCGCGCCGATGCGAATCCGATCCAGCACCGTCCCATCCGTGCGGATAACCGAAGCCGCCATGACACCGCTCGCACTCGTAAGTTTTGACAATACCCCTCGTGATTCCGGCATCCTATTATCTCCGTAAGCTTGAATTCGAACATAAACTCAAAGCAGTTCCGCTAATTCCGTCTTATGCCGTTTTGCCGCATATCGGATCATTCCCAAATTGGCGTCCGCTCCGGCCACAATGACCAAAAAATAGTCGTCGGACAGGAATTCCAGCGCGACCAATCCCTGTTCAAGCTGGATGGCCACCTGAACCACCTTCCCGGCATCCAGTTGTTCCGCCAGCGCTTCCGGCATCTTCAAAGCGTTTGAAGCAATGGCTCCGATGGCATCCACGCCCCCCCCCAATCCCTCCGTCCGGCTCAAAACCAAACCGTCTCTGCCCACCACCAACGCTCCCATCGCCTCGGACGTCTCTACAAAAGTCTCCAACACATTTTTTATCGTGTCCATCCGGGTTCTCCTTTCCCGATTAGAAATTTCGGGGATTAAGCGGATTGCCGCGTTCTAATTTGACTTCCCTGCCGTTTTGTACGCAATCGATAATCCCCATCCCGGAAATTTTTGAAAAATTAGGATGGTGCGTATTGGTGAACCGGGGCCGCAGAATAACGGCGATGATGCCTATGATCAGCAGCACGATCAGCACTTCAATCCACGTAACTCCCTGACGGCCGTTTCTCGACATAGCCTGTTCCTCCAGAAAAGTGAGTAGTAGCCGGTAAGCCAAACCGCAAGCCTTGCAACGCAGCCACGCCTATCTACTCAGCCACCGTATCAAAAATAAGACGCCTCCGAAAAGCATCAGCAGCCGGATCAGCGCCCCCCGGCCGCCCTCTCTTGCGGCACCTCGTAGCTTTTGGAAATGAAACGCCCGATGCGCCCCTGTGCTTTGTTTGAATTCAAAACGGTTGGACCGCGCCCGGGAATACGTTCCGAACAATTCAACCACCTCCTTTGCACGTTGTGGAAATCTAATATATTACAGGTAAAAAGTCAAGCACTCTTTTTGGGGTTAACGGCCGGAATTCTCCCCTCCCTCACGTCGAGAAGAGCACCAGGAACATGGACCGGCGAACATTGCCGCACGGATCATCCGCCGTTGCTTTGGCTTCTTCTTCCGGATCAAAAGAATATAACTCCGAATAGCTTTCCGGTCAAGTGAAAAGTGCGCATTGAGTGGGCGAATGACGAGCGCTCTGATTAAAGAACTTGACAGCACAGAATTTTCGTGGTATATTCTCCCTGTTCCGAAACCGGGAGGGCGGGGCGTACGGAGTCCACCGGATGGTCGCCGAGGGGAGGCTATGATCCCTTGCGCGTTATTCTGCAGCGCGGTATCCTGCAAAACTTGCAGTGTTTGGCGATTTCATTGGGCAGTATGATTACTAGTTGGGCTGCAAAAGAAAGGAAGGAACCAACGAAGTGCGAACTACAATAGCAAAACCGAGAATCGGCCTGCTGAACAAGAAACGAGGAAACTTTACCATTCAAGAAAAGCTCATCGGGGCTGACCACGTCGTCGACGAGACGGATGCCGAGGTGGAACATCACGAACAAGCGTTAACTGAAGCCGGCTATAGTGTCTGCCAGATTCATTGGGGACCCGATTTTATCCACGATCTACAGGCTTTACAAGTTGACCTTGTCTTTAACGTTTCCAGCCTGGTAGAAGCCGCGATTCTTGAAGACCTGGAGATACCCTACGTCGGATCCGACACATTCACTATAGCCATCGCCACGGATAAATCACTGGCGAAAAGGCTCTGGCTGCAAGTGGGCCTGCCGACGTCGCCTTTCTGTGTGGTTAGATCGGAGCAAGACTGCGAGGTGTTTCGGGACGACCCGCCTTTCGAATATCCGCTTTTCGTCAAACCGGTAGCCGGCCGGGGCAGCGCCGGGATCAACGACGCGTCTGTTATCCATAGCTACGACCAATTAGTCAGCGGAGTTGTGGAGCGGCTCGAGACGATCAATCAACCCGTCCTCATAGAAAAGTTCCTGCGAGGGAGAGAAATTTCCATGAGTGTCCTCGGCAATGAAAATGCAAGGGTGCTTCCGCCCCTGGAGATTGTGTATCGTAAAGGAGATATCACACTAACCTTTGAAAAAAAAGAGTTAGACAACGATTCCTTCCTTTGTCCTGCTCCGCTGACTGCTGAAGAGACCCGCATGATGCGGCAATTGGCGCTCCGGGCCTACCGCGTGTTGGGTTTCAAGGACTTTGGTCGAATTGACACGATATTGACCGAGGAAGGGCCGTTCTTGTTGGAGGGGAACACGTTCGCGGGGCTGATGTGCACGCCCAAGGAAAAACCGCACAGCTATATTGGCTTTATGGCTCGCGCGGAAGGAAAGGACGGCAAGGATCTGTTGGATGAGATCATCCAGAGCGCTATCAAGAGACTCGGCTTGAAGACTGGAGAATGAGATGCCGGCGCCCCGGATAGAGATAGAACTCGACAAAATAACACATAATGCTCGCAAGCTGACGGCGCTATATGGTTCCAAGGGGATTTGCGTCACCGCCGTCACAAAAGGGGTCTGTGGCTCCCTTAGGATTGCGAGCGCTTTGCTCGAGAGTGGCATTCGCTCCTTCGGTGATTCACGCATCGCCAACATCCAAAAGATGCGGGAGGCTGGATTAGACGCGCAATTCATCCTCACACGCTCCCCTATGCCCAGCGAGGTCGAGCATGTGGTCGAGTTTGCCGACGTGAGCCTCAATACCGAAATCTCCGTTATTCGACTTCTTGCCAGGCAGGCGTCCAAACGCGGCAAGATCCATCGAGTCATTCTGATGATCGAACTGGGCGATCTACGGGAAGGCATACTGCCCTCCGATGTCGAATCTATGGTGGCGGAAGTGATGGGTTTGCGAGGCGTCAAACTGATCGGGCTGGGAACGAACCTGGCCTGTTTCGGGGGTGTCAGGCCAACCGAGGCAAAAATGCGCGAGTTGTCTGCCATGGCCGGAAACCTTCAACAACAATATGGCATCCACTTTGAGATCGTCACCGGGGGGAACTCGGCAAACTACCAGTGGTTCGTTTCAACGCCGGACGTCGGCCTGGTCAACCACTTGCGCATCGGCGAGGCGATCCTGTTGGGTTGCGACACGTTAACCCGGAAGCCGATTCCCGGCCTGTACACGGACGCCTTCACGCTGGTCGCCGAGGTGATTGAACTTAAAACCAAGCCCTCGCGGCCCTATGGCGAAATTGCCCAGGATGCGTTCGGTCGCGTTCCTGTATTCGAGGACAAAGGGAATATGGAAAGGGCGATCCTCGCCCTCGGAAGGCAGGACGTTGACGGTTCGGCAATCAAGCCGAGGATAAAGGCGGATGTCCTGGGGGCAAGCAGCGATCATCTGATGCTGAACGTCAGTGGCCTGGGGCTGAAGGTCGGAACTGAAGTGCGTTTCGACGTCGGGTACAGCGCGCTCCTCCGGGCGATGACGTCGCCCTACGTGGAAAAGGTGTATCTGCCCCGATTCCACCTGACGGTACGGGTATGATCGAGTATCTGATGACCGCATACGAGTGGGGCGAATGACAAGCACTTAGATTAAAAACTTGAACGTATAGGAATTTCCATTTTTTGGTTTGATTCAGTTTCCGGGCAGAATCTTTTTCTATCAGGAGGCCGGGAAGTTAGGAGAAAGACAATGCCTACATAATGCATCTTGGTCCTCTCCTGGTTTCCTGGATTCCTGATAGAAAACACGCTCTTCTTATCGAATACTTGCCAAAGCCCGCCAGAAGGGCGCTAAGTGTTTTTTCGCGTCTCATCGGTACCGCAAGGTGGCAAGTAAAAAGAGCACAATTTATTCCAAAAAAAAGCGTTTGTCAGGATGTCTGAAATATAGGAATTCAGCGATGACGACTATTTTGCACCTACTTCTCTCCCTCATTGTAAGCCGGGCCGAGGCTTCGGTGGTCCTGAGCGAGGTAATGTTCGATCCGTCGGGGAGTGAGTATTACGACGAGTACGTGGAACTTTTCAATACGAGCGAGACAGAGTCGGTGGATTTGACGGGCTGGGCCATCGGGGACGATGAGGACTCGGACGGGATCGCGGCGGCCGATGAGGGGATGGCGCTCGGCCCCGGTCAATTCGGGCTGATCCTGGATCCCGGATATTTTGAGAAGTCGGACCGGTACGATCCCTTGCCCGATGACGCGTTGATTCTGACTATAGACGACGGCTCGTTCGGTAAGGGAGGATGGAGCAACTCCATGGCGGAGCCGGTTATCCTGACGGATTCAGAGGGAAACGAGATTGCCCGGTATGTCTATACATTGGGGAACGCACCGGGACACTCGGACGAAAAAATCCTGTTGGAGGTCGGAGATAGCTTGGAGAACTGGGCGGATTCCCGAAGAGACGGAGGAACTCCCGGACGAAGAAACAGTGTAGATCCTTCCGAACGCGATGAGACAATCTACGATGCGAGGGACGTGGTGATCAACGAGGTGCTATTCGCCCCGCCCGCGGAGGAGAGCGAATGGGTGGAGCTTTTCAACCGCTCCGGCCGAAGCGTGGATCTGAACGGATGGACCTTTTCGGACGAAGATTCCCTGTCCGCAAGGCTAATGGCCATCGAACCGTTTCCGCTTGCTCCCGGCGAATACGTGGTGATCGCGGCGGATCGCGCGTGCTTCGCCCGGGCCTTTCCACACGTCCTTTCCCGGGTGCTTTTTGTCGAGCAGGGATGGCCCGCACTCAACAACAGCAGCGATGCGGCGGTCATCCGGGATGCGACGGGCAAGGTCATAGACCGCGTGCCCTTTGGAGAGGATCAGCTTCGGGGACGCAAAGTTTCGTTGGAACGCATCCACCCGGACCTTGAAAGCGGGGATCCGGACAACTGGATGGCGCACGTAACCGTGGCCGGAGGTAGTCCCGGCGCGCGAAACAGCGTATACGTGGAGCGGCTTCCCACACGGGCTTCGTTGGTCGCTTCCCCCAATCCCTTCGACGAACGGACGATTCTCTCCTATCGGCTGCCCCTGACAACTGCTTATGCCCATCTCTGGATCTACAATTCATACGGCCAACTGGTGCGCAAATTATTGGATGCGGACCCCACGGGAAGCGAACGGGCGCTTGTCTGGGACGGTCGGGACGACGACGGCGCGCGCCTGCCGATGGGAATTTACATCGTGTATCTGGAAGCACTCAACGCAAGGAAAGGCGTGCTTTGCAGAGAGAAAAAGGCCGTGGTGCTGGCGAGGTGAATCCCCAATGCGGGCTTCTTCTGATAAACAAAAGTGGAGCGATTTACCATACAGGAGTTCAAAAACGAACGCATTATGTCGCAGAAACTCAAATTAATTCGCGCGGATTCGTTCATTCCCCCGCCCGAGTGGGCGCTGATGGAGCGATTTCTGATAGACGCCATGAACGATGCGGCCCCGCGATTTGTGGAACGATATACGCGGCCGGACGGAACGCTTGCGTGGCGGGACGAGTGGCCGGGTATGGATGGCTCGGACGATGCGTAGATCCCACGATCCACAAAGACGTGGCGCGCACCCTCCGGTTCGCGGGCATGTATATGGACGAGGATCCGGAGGCCAGAAACTACGATCCGGAGCGGAAGCTGATCCGCTCTCCCATCACCGGGAGCAAAGGGCCCCGGTTCCAAAACAGCGCGGAAGATTGGGTGACCCACCGGCCGATCCTGGCCGATTATCCCGCGCCATTCGAGGACATTCCCGGCGTGAGTACAAAGATCGCGGACTGGAACGACGATGCGGTGTTCGCGAAAATCCTGAAGTTGATGAATGAACGGATGATGCGCGGGGACGTGCCGCTGAATCTGACGGCTACGAGTCTGATCACCCACGCGTATCTATATACCGGAGAGGAGAAGTATAAGCAGTGGGTCCTGGACTACGTGGAAGCCTGGATGGAACGCACCCGGGACAACGGTGGGATCATCCCGGACAACGTAGGGCTTTCGGGAAAAATCGGGGAGTGCATGGACGGCAAGTGGTGGGGCGGATACTACGGCTGGCGCTGGCCGCATGGGCTTACACAGATCATCGAGCCGCTCACGATCGCCGCTTCCAACGCGATGCTCCTGACGGGAGATGCCGGATATTTGGATTTGCCTCGGTCTCAGCTCGACCGGATTATGGATCTGGGTGAGGTGAAGGCCGGCAAGCTCGTTGTCCCGCATTTCCACGGTGACCGGGGATGGTACGGAGAGCGTCCGCTGAACCCGATGTGTGCTGTTCACCTCTGGTTTATGTCCATGGCAAAGGAGGATGCCGAACGCCTGACGAGATTCCCGGATCAGACGGGGTGGAACGTTGTGGCGGATGTCCGGGGCAAAGGGGATTACTCCCATGCCGCGCCGTGGTTCCGGTATATCCAGGGCAAGCATCCCGACTATCCCGGGAAGATCATGGGGGTTCAATACGCGGAGATCCGTCGTCGCCTGGAGCGGATGCGGAACGACCACGGGGATCCGGCGGAGTGGGACGTCCATCACTGGCAGGAGATCAATCCGGTGGTGACCGAGGCGCTGGTGCAGCTGACTTTGGGCGCACCGCAGTTTCTGTACCACGGGGGACTTTTGCACACCCGGCTCCGGTACTTCGATGCCGAAAGGCGACGGCCCGGCCTGCCACAGGACGTAGGAGCGTTGGTGACACGCGTGGACAAGCAGGGGGTCGCGCTGGAATTGGTCAACCTGAGTCCCCGGGAGCCGAGAGAGGTGATCGTGCAGGCGGGCGCGTTCGGGGAGCATGCGTTTACGGAGGTCCGATGGAGCACCTCGTCGGATTTGGGATTGGGGAATAAAAATCCGAAATCCGAAATCCAAAATGGGAAGGAGAATATGCTGGCTGTGGATGGGACACACTTTCAGATCCATCTCCGACCGGGCACAGGCATCAAACTAAGCGTGGGGATGAAGCGTTTCGTGCATCATCCCGGTTACGCATTCCCCTGGCATTAGGAAGGAAAGAAAGTGGGAAAGTCGATTCTCTTTCAATTGGGCTGAATCGACCAAGTGAGACGGTGAGATTCCTTTGTGTCCTCACTTTCTCACTTTTTTGTTCTCTGCGGTACAAATCAGACAAGGATAGGCGATATGACAAAACTGGAGACCAGACGATTGGGCCGCACGGAAATGCGGCCGAAAGCGCTCGGCCTGGGCTGCGCATATTTTGGCGCGGCCCACCATACGGACCGCGATGCGATCGAGGGAATCCGCCGTGCCATCGAACTGGGCATCAATTTTTTCGATACATCGCCGTTCTATGGCGAGAGCGAGCGTCGGGTCGGACTCGCGCTTGAGAATGGGTGGCGCGAGAAGGTCTATCTTCAGACCAAGACGGGGACCCATCCCGAACGGGAAGGCGACTACTCCGCGGAGGCGACGCGCTGGAGCGTTCAGAATAGCCTTAAACTGCTCAAGACCGATGTGCTCGATGCCGTGCTCATCCACGATCCGCCGGATATCGAAGACCCCCTGGCGCCCGGCCGCGCGCTGGATGAATTGCTCAAGATGAAGGA
Source organism: Candidatus Latescibacteria bacterium 4484_107 (assembly GCA_002059205.1). GTDB lineage: Bacteria > Latescibacterota > 4484-107 > 4484-107 > 4484-107 > 4484-107. The sequence continues at coordinate 2,782 of MVCQ01000097.1, read as the reverse complement.
GGAGGGAATCGTCCGTCACATCGGAATAGGCACCCGGAGTCACGCCTTTCATCGTCGGGCCATCGAGACTGGACAGATAGAAATCGTCCTGAGCTTCCTGGACTATACGCTGCTCGATCAATCCGTGGCCCGAACCACGATCCCCCTCGCCGAGGCGCACGATGTGGGCATTATCCTCGCGAGCATCCTCGGCATGGGGAAATTGGGCGGACGCGAGCCGAAGGACGATCCCAGAGCGCACGCGATATGGAAATGGTGCGGAGACCGGGGAGTGACCGTCCGGCATCTCGCCATACAGTTCTGCATGGCCCTGCCGCTGAAAAACGGGATCATTATGGCCGGCCCGGGAACCAAAGCGCACGTGGAGGAGGTGTATGAGGCCGCGACGACGGAGATCCCTCCGGAGGTGTGGGGAGCATTCAAATCGGAGTTCGGCGTGGGGCCGATATAACTGTCTGAGAGCATCTCAAAGAGCCGTCTCGAAAAAGATGCGCTCCTCCGATCCTCTCTTCGAGTCTGGAACCCTAGGGAAAAAGAATTGGGAATAACGTGGGTCCCTCGTGTGGATGGGGCTGTCACGTTTTGATGACAACCTATTGTTGAGCCGGACAGGGGGAACCCAGGTTTGTTCCCTTCCCCATTTCGCTGAGAAAGATATTGACAAACAGGGGGAAAGGGTGTATATTTGAGCCACTTTGGCCATCAATGATTTAGGAGAAAAACACGTTCCCCCGATTCATCCGGAACCTGGACAGGCCATTTCAGGAACAAGGTAATTGGATTATGAAAAGCGAAGTTCTCGAAAAGCAGTTGGCTGAAATTATCGGCATCAGCAAGGAATTTGATGTGGACAAAGTGTGGCTATTCGGTTCCTGTCTCGAGGGGCTTGACTCGGCGCAAGATATGGATATCGCAGTAAAGGGAGTGAAACCGGACCGGTTTTTCGAGATGTACGGCAGGATTCTAAGTGCGGTGGATCGCGAAGTGGACTTGATTCCTTTAGAGGATACAAGAGAACATTTCTCTAAACGTATTCTGGAAAAAGGAAGATTGATCTATGGGAAAAAAGCTTGAACAATTGAAAGCCGATGTGTTGGATGAGATAGAGGCCATAGAGCAGGTTCTATCAAACGGATAAGCAAAGAATATTATCGAACGATGCCCAAGGGGAGCAGTTGGCATAAAGAACTCCTTGACTTATCTCACACTCCGCCACAGGGGAAAACTCCTGTTTTCAGCCGGGATATTGCAGACAGGTTAAATCCCTATAGAGGATTTAGACATTTGTTTGTTAGTGGATATGGATTTAATCTACGCTTGGAGTTGATGACCTCGTTGATTGATAACATTGATCTCCTGTGGGATGACATCAAGAAGGATATTGAGGAATTCTGGAATAAAATGTAGTCATCCACCTTTCCGGAAAAGATTTTTGGGGGACTTCATGTGAGGCGCATTATGCAAGTGGCGCACAATCACATACAATCGCTCCAAGCAAACGGACTTTCAAGAAGAGCCGCCATTTGGAGCCTATTCGGAAACCTCACGCTCGTTCGTGTCATTCTGGGTACAACGAAGAATCTCGCCCTTCTAAATCGAATTTTTTTTCTCGGTTCAGAATGATAATGAGAAGGTAAAGAACGTTTTCGGATAGGCTCTCAGTCCTGTTGGTTCCCTTTTCCGCATTCCGCGGAGAAAGAGGTTGACAAACAAGGGAAATAGATGTATATTAAGCCTATCTGTTTGCTGTGAAGCAAGGTTGCACAAGTTGATTGTCCGTTCAGACAAGGCTTTTTTTGGATGCCTCGACGAAAAACGATGACAACATGATTTTTTTTATCCGAAAGACCATCACCCAATCGGAGGGAAATTATGCCCCAGATCAAATCTGCGAAAAAAAGAGTGATAACCGACCGGAAAGCCAATCTGCGGAACCGGAGAATCCGGTCAGAAATGAAAAGCGCCATAAAGACGGTGCGCACCGCCGCTAATAGGGAAGAGGGCGAACAGGCGCTCCTGCGGGCGGTGTCCACCATCGACCGGACTGCCGCCAAGGGCATCGTGCACAAAAACACGGCGGCTCGCACCAAATCCCGTTTGGCTCATTTCGTTGCTCGAATGGACTGACGACGGTTTTTCAGAGGCGAAAAGCAAGAAGGGGGATGGTCTGTGTTCGGACCGTCCCCCTTCTTATTTGGACGTCGGAAACCCCTTGCTTTGCAAGCGGTCATGGGCGCCGTCGGCCGCAGCAATGCTTGAATTTGCGACCGCTGCCGCACGGACAGGGATCGTTGCGCCCAACGTGGGCAAAGCGACGCTGCGCCTCCAATTCCTCCTTCGCCAAGATGGTCATGACATTGGCGGGCGGACGTTCGGCCCGGAGTTCCGAGGCCATGATCCGCATCGGGCCGTCCACGTGGGTGAAGAACGCCTTGTACCCCTCGCACAATATATTCAGCCCCGGCTCGCCGTCCGAAGTGCGCATCATGCGGTTTTTGGGGCACCCTCCGTGGCAGACGAAGCGCACCTCGCATGCCCGGCATAAACGGGGCAATGTATCCCGCTTGGCTTGGCCGAACCGGCGCTGCTTTTCCGAAGCCACCATCCCGATGAGCGGAGTCTCCCGAATATTGCCCAGCCTGCATCGGGGCTCGACGAAGTGATCGCACGCGTAAAGGTCGCCGTTGTGCTCCAGAACCAGCGCGCTGCCGCACGTCTCCTCGAAGAGACACAACCCCGGCCGCTGACCCACCCAGGCCGCCAGGGCCACGTCGAAGATCTG
>MVCQ01000096.1 GCA_002059205.1 Candidatus Latescibacteria bacterium 4484_107 | reverse complement strand
GATGACGACGCATAGTCCGGACATTCTGGACTCCAAGACACTGAAAGATTCGCAAATCCGTGCGGTAACCATGAAGCACGGAAAAACATGGATCAGTCCGCTTGCCGCTTCCAGCCGGGAGGCCATCCATGATGGGCTCTACTCTCCGGGGGAACTGCTGCGAGCGGACGAGCTGGAACCCGATTTAGAGACCGATTAGAAGGCAGCAGAGTGACTGAACCTTTTTGGTCCACCGATGCAGGACTTCAAGGAGGGGGCATGAGCCGAGCGATTGTTCCGATCGTGGAAGGTTACGCAGAGGTAGAATCTGTGCCGATTTTGTTGCGGCGGATTTTAGAAAGGGAAGCTGCGTACAGCGTGCAGGTGGCCAAGTCCTTCCGCGTGAAACGCAATCGCGTTGTCAAAGAAGGCGAGCTGGAACGGGCGATAGAGCAAGTGGTTCGTTCCCGCTCTGGCGCTGGCGGCATCCTGGTGCTCCTGGATGCAGACGATGATTGCCCGGCGCAATTAGGGCCGGGATTGTTGAAACGATGCCAGGCCGTAACCCAGTTGCCTGTGGTGGTGGTTCTGGCTATGCGGGAGTTCGAGGGTTGGTTCCTGGGCGCCAAAGAATCTCTGCGAGGGGTCCGGGGTATCCGGCAGGATGCGACGGCGCGGGAGAATCCCGAAAGGATTCGGGGAGCCAAGGAGATGCTGACAAAAAATATGCAGGGGCAGCGGCGTTATATGGAGGTGGATGATCAGCCCGCCCTGGCCGACCGGATGGACCTTGAACTGGCAAAGAACCGATGTCCCTCCTTTGAGAAGTTTCTGCGCGGGGTACATTTCTTGATCTCGGAGATGACACGGGCTTGACTGCAAGACTATCGCGTAGGTTGTTCCGCTGCAATGCATGAGAAACTTTAGGGCCGCTCACAATGATGGTGGGCGGCCCTTTTTGTTCCTTATTTTTTTGAAGAGCTTTCCTATCCCGCCTCCGACACAGCTGCTTGTCTTTTCCCCCGCGGAGCAAATGCCGCCGCGATCAGCCGCTTCCACAGCTCCCTGAGATCATCCAAGAAGGTGTAGAAAAGCGGAACGATCACCAGCGTCATCGCGGTGGAGGCGAGCAGTCCGCCCATCATCGTGCGTCCCATCGGCGCGTAGGGCATGCCGATCAGGTTGGCGTTGCCCACGGCCATGGGGAGCAAGCCGAATACGGTGGTGAAGCTCGTCATCAAAATGGGCCGAAACCGGTGTCTCCCGGCCTCCAACAGCGCATCGAAGCGCGCATAGCCCTCTTTTCGGAGCCGGTTGACCAGGTCCACGAGCACAATGGCGTTGTTCACCACGATGCCGATGAGGATGATGATGCCGATCATGGACATAATGTCCTGCGTGGTTTTGGTCAGATACAGCGTCCAATACACGCCGAAAAAGGCAAAGGGAATGGAGAGCAGCACACACAGTGGGAGAATGAAGGACTCGAACAGCACGCCCATCAGCAGGAACACAAAAGTAATGGACATAATCAGGGCGAACGTCATGGTGCTGCCGGACTCCTCCATCTTAGTAAAACGTCCCGTCTTGTTCCACTGATAGCCCCGCGGCATTTCAAAGCCTTTCATCGCCCGGTCTATTTTTTGGGAGATCTCCTTCATATCGTCCTTGGTGGTCACGGCGGTCACACGCAGGATGGTTTTGCCATCTTCGTGATAGATACGGCCAAAGCCTTTTTGGATAGTGGGCTTCACGAGCGCGCCGAGGGGAATGTCTTTGCCCGAAGCGGATCGGAAGGTCATGCTCTCCAATTGCTGGAGCGTTTCGCGGTCTCCCTTTTTCAGAAACGCCCGAACCGGGATTTCCTTTTCCGCGGTCCGGTACGTGGGAAGCTCGATCTCCCGAAGCGCGTAGGAGATGGTTGCGGCGATAACCTGGGAGCCTACGCCGTATTTCCGGGTCTGCTCCCGATCTATCTGAAGACGGATCTCGTCGTTTCCGCGCTCCATCTCGGTATCCACGTCGATCAGATCCGGGATGGCTCGCAGCCGTCGCTCCACCTCTTTGGAGAGTACGAGCAACGTGGCCGTATCCTCGCCGTAGAGGGAGATGGACACCGAACCCTGATCCCCTTCGCCGCCCTCCCAGTTAATCCTTCGCCGCACGCCCACGAACTCCGGCGCGTTTTTCTTCACATCCTTGACCACGTCCTTCAGGATCATGCGGCGCGGAGTAGATGGACGAATCCAGCTTCGCACGTTCGCATAAACCACCTGCCACCACGCATCCTCCTCGGGCGGATGGAGGAACACCCGAAGACGCCCCCATCCCCGGTAGTAGCCGACCTCGATGGTCCGGATGTTGTATTTCTCCCGTTTGCCGTCCAGGAATGCCCGTGCCTGATCGAGAATCTCCTTGGTCTTGTCGTCGTCGTAGTAGTCCGGCATGTCGTAGCTGATCCAAAAGTCGTTGAGATTCCCGCGTCCCTGGTCGGTTTTTTGCACTTTGCCATGAGCGAACGCCATGCTCCACAAAATCAGCGCGGCGATGAGGGTGGCGTCCACTCGGTGGGTGAGGGTCCAGCGAAGGACTCTCTGATAGAGCCGGTTGGCGCGGACGATCAAAGATTTCGGATTGTCTCCTGCGCGCTCCGCCTGTTGCCTGTTGCCTGTTGCCTGTTGCCTATTGCCCGTTTCACTTCGCCCTTCGCCTTTCGCATTTCTCGAAAAGCCCCGGCTGGATTCGCTGATGATCCTGCTGGCTCCGAGGGGAATGAAGATCAGGGCTACGAAGAGCGAACCCACGAGCGCGACGACGACGGGCAGACCGATGCGCAGCATATAGAAGCGGAAGCCCGCGTCGTCGTTCATCAAAATAAGCGGAAGGAAAACTACGGCGGTGGTCAGCGTGGCCATGGTGACGGCCAGCGCGACTTCGCTGGCGCCCGTGATGGCGGCGGCACGGGAAGACGCACCGGACTGTTTCATGCGGTAGATGTTCTCCACGACGACGATGGAGTTGTCCACCACCATGCCCACGCCCACCATCATGCCCATCATCGTCATCATGTTCAGCGACCATCCGAAGAAGTAGAGGAAGGTCATGGTGATCAGGAGGGAAATGGGGATGGCTAATGTGATGATGAGGGTCACGCGCACGCGGCGGAGGAAGAAGAAGAGCACGATCACCGCAAAGAGGCCTCCCCACAGGCCGGTGGTTTTGAGATTGTTGATGGAGTTTTTGATCAAGTCGCCCTGATTGAACAGGATCTGGAGATCCGTCCCCCGCATGCCCGGACGCTTCGAGATTTCCTCGTCCCATTTCTTTTGCACCGCCTCGGTCACAGCCACGATGTTTGCTCCGGATTCTCTGAATACCCCGATCATCACCGTAGGCTTGCCATCTACTTCGCGATGCCACCGCCGCTCTCCGGTGTCGTATTTGATAGTGGCGATGTCCTTCAGTTTGAGGCTGGAGACCGGAGGCTGGAGGCCTGTTCCCGTGCCGTGCCTCGATGTTACCGCCGATTTCAGCGGGATATTCTCCACGTCCTGGATGGTCTCGTATTTGGCTAAGGAGCGGATGTACACCTTTTGCCCGCTGTCCCGCACGTATCCGCTGGCGAGGGAGAAGTTGTCCCGCTGAAGCTGCTGGATGAGCGCGTAGATGTTGACCCGGTGGGCTTTGATCCGGTCCTGATGGAGCTCGATCTGAATGTATTTCTGATCCGCGCCCCATATCTGCACGTTGGCCACGCCGTCTATGCGCTCAAGCGGACGTTTGACATTGCTCTCGATGAGGTAGTACACGTCGTCGGGTTTTTGCTCCATCGCAATCGCGGCCCATAAGATCGGACTGTCGTCGTCGCTCCATTTTCGGATGTACGTGCGCTTCACGTCGTCCGGCAACTCCGGCATGACCCGGTCCAGCCGGTCCCGCACCTGGAGGTACGCCACGTTCATGTCCGTACCGGATTGAAAATTCATAGAGATCCAGCAACCCGAAGTCTGGCTGCGGGAGTTCATCTTCTTGATGCCCCGAACCGTGCGCAGGGTCTCTTCCACGGGCTTGGTGATCCGGTCCTCCACTTCCCAGGGGTTGGTATTGCGATACGGCACCCATACGCCCATCCATGGGTTTTGGTACCCGGAGGGAAACAGTTCCAGGGGGATCTGGCTGTATGCGATGTACCCCACCACCAAAAGCGCAATGAACCCCATGATCACGGTCACGGGCCGGTTGACGGAAAAGTGGGGGAGGAGGGCGGGTTTTTGGGTCATGATCGTCCTATTTTTATGGAACGCGGATGACGCGGATCACACAGATTTTCGCGGACGTTAACCGTGCTTTTTTGTCCGTGTTTGTCCGTGTCATCCGCGTTATCCGCGTTCTATGTTCCTTTGGAAGGCCGGTTAACGTCGGTCCACCGCCGCATACACAGTCGGGATCACAATGAGGGTCAGGACAGTGGAACTGATCAGCCCCGCGATGACGGTAAGGGCCATGGGGGTGCGGATCTCCGCGCCTTCTCCGAGGCCCAGCGCCATCGGAAGCAGACCGAGCACCGTAGTGGCCGTGGTCATCAGAATGGGCCGCAGGCGCACCTGGCCGCCCTGGATGATGGCGGCGACCTTATCCATCCCGTTTTTGCGGAGGTGGTTGATGTAATCTATGAGCACGATGGCGTTGTTGACCACGATCCCGGCCAGCATAATCAGTCCGATGAAGACCACGATGCTCAGGGAGATGTGGAAGGCATAGAGCACCACTACCACACCGATTAAGGCCAGCGGGATGGTGAACATGATCACGAGCGGATGGAGCAGCGACTCGAACTGGGACGCCATCACCACATAGACTAAGAAAATAGCCAGAGCCAGTGCGAAGGTCAGGCTGTCTATGGAGGTCTGCATTTCCCTGCGCTGGCCCGCAATATCGAATGTGAAATCCGAGGGCATTTCGATGTCCTCGAGCACGCGCTCGATGTCCCGGGTGACGCTCGCCAGATCCCGGCCGCTGATGTTGGCCGTAATCAGTGCGGCCCGCTGCTGGTCGATGCGCCGGATCTCGCTGGGTCCCTCGCTCAGGCGAATGTCCGCCACCGCGGAGAGCGGAATGGCGATCCGGGCTCCGGGATTGACAGTCAGGCGTTTGAGATCGTGGATGGTGGCCTTGTCCTGTTCCCGGATGCGGACTAAAATGTCTATCTTGCGCTCCCGGTCCCTAAATTCCGTGGGCACGCGGCCCTGCACCTTGTTTCGGACCAGCGTGGCCACGTCTCGGAGGTTCAGCCCATAGTCGGACAAGCGCTCCCGGTTATACACAATCTGGATTTCGGGATGGCCCCGCTGGATATTGGATTTCACGTCGTAGAGTCCCGGAATCCGGCCCAGTTCGGACTCGACTTTCCGGCTCAATAGGCTGAGCGTCTGGAGGTTAAATCCCTTGATCTCCACCTCGATGGGCGTCTTGAAGCTGAACAGCGCGGGCAGGGAGATGTCCGTTTTTACGCGGGGAATCTCCCCAAAAGTCTTCCGAAGCCGCCCAATCACGCGCTCCTCTTTGTCTTTCAGATCGCCGCCGCGGGCCAACCGCACGGTGATTTTTCCGGTATGTTCTCCCTCCTCGGACGAGGCCATCGTCGTTTTCTCCGCCCCGACGGTGGTCGCGATTTGATCCACGCTTTCTTCCCGGAGGATAATTCGTTCGAGCGGGCGTATGGCGGCGTCCGTACCCTCCAAAGGCGTGCCGATGGGCATGGTCACATCCACGTTGAACTCGCCCTGATGAACCTGGGGGATCAGTTCGCTTCCAAGCCGGGGGATCAGGCCGAACCAGCACAGCGCAAAAAGGAGCGCGGCGGTGCCGATCACGAGGGCCTTGTTTCGAAGCGACCAGCCGATGACGCGGGGATACGCGCGGGAAATGGCACCAAACGCGAGGTCAAACAGCGCCAGCAGCGGGAGGAAAAGCGGGCGCAGCACCATCCCGATCAGACCAACGGCCGAAAGGGTCAGGAGCATAATCAGGATCGCCGCGCACAGCATCACCTTGCCCAGCAGCTCTAACA
>MVCQ01000095.1 GCA_002059205.1 Candidatus Latescibacteria bacterium 4484_107 | reverse complement strand
CGCCCCTGACAACACAGGAAGCCGTGCTCTCCTCTCGCATCGAGGGGACCCAGGCCAGCATGGAAGAGGTGATGGAATATGAAGCCATGCCCACCAAGAAGATGACGCCGGAAAAACACGCGGACATCCAGGAGATTATCAACTACCGTCTGGCCATGGCGGCGGCGGTGGAAAAACTGAAGAAGCGCTCTCTGTGTCTGAATCTGATCAAGGAATTGCACGCGATCCTCCTTGAAAGCGTCAGGGGAAGAAACAAAGCGCCGGGTGAATTCCGAAGGATTCAAAACTACATCGGGCCGCCGGGCTGTTCCCTGGAAGAGGCGACCTTTGTCCCACCGTCAGCCGACAAGCTGCTTGAAGCGTTGGACGTATGGGAAAAATACCTGCACCATGATGAAAAAGACCGGCTGGTCCAGCTTGCTGTAGCCAAGGCGCAATTCGAAATCATCCATCCGTTCCTCGATGGCAACGGCAGGCTTGGGCGGATGTTGATCCCCCTGTTTCTTTATGCCAGGGGACTGCTCTCAAGTCCCATGCTCTACATGAGCGCCTACCTGGAGAAACATCGGGAGGTCTATTACAGACGGTTGGGGGCGATTTCCGAAAACGGAGACTGGAATGGTTGGATTACGTTTTTTCTTTCGGCTTTGACGGAACAGGCGGAAGACAACGCGAAAACGATCAGGGCGATTATGGGCCTTTATGATGAATTGAAAAGCCGCGTGGTAGATCTCACTCATTCTCAATACGCCATACAGGCCTTGGATGCCCTTTTCTCACGACCGATTTTTCGAAGCACCCAGTTTCAACAATCCGCAAACATACTAACACGAACGACTTCAACACTTATCTTAAGGAAGCTCCAGGAAGCCGGCATGCTAAAGGTACTGGAAGAAGGCAAGGGCCGGCGGCCCGCATTGATCGCATTTCCAGGGCTGATCAATTTGGTGGAGGGAAGAAATGTTGTGTAAAGCCGATGAGCAACAAAGCACTTTGTGTAAAGTATTTTGTGATGTGCTTTACACAAAAACGTTAGCAACTTTTTCATTGAACACAACGGAATGGCTGGCGGGGATTTTCCGCCATTTTGTTCCCGCCTTCCTTTTTCTCAATCCGGAGATAGCCTGATGCCCGGTCAATACACAGAATAAGCCTTCGAAACCGCCATCGAACACCACCTGACCACTGCAGGCGGGTACGAAAAAGGCGACCGGGACGCCTTCAACCCGGAGCGCGGTCTGTTCCCACAGGACGTGATCGCCTTCATCCGGAAGACCCAACCCAGGGAATGGGAGTACGTCACTATTTTCCAAAAGGAGAACCAGCCTTATGTCCAAAACAGCTTCGGAACAGACGTTTGAGATCGTTTTCGAGCCGGAAGGAAAAGTCGTCCAGGCCTCGAAAGGAGCCACCATTCTGGAAATCGCCCGGTCCGCGGGGATTCCCATCGAGGGACCATGCGGCGGAGACGGCACGTGCGGAAAGTGTCGGGTATTCGCTGTCGGGGGCTTGTCCGAATATTCGGATGCGGAGAAAAAGCACCTCTCCGTCGAGGACAGAGCACAAGGCATCCGATTGGCATGCCAGGCGCGGGTGCGCTCCGATGTCACAGTGGAAGTTCCCCGCACCACCCAATTGATCGCCCAGCGAATCCTCGAATCCGGCGCGGGACGGGAGGTTGCGTTAGATCCTGACACGAAAGCCTATCCGTTGGCCCTTTCCAAACCGACACTGGAAGATCAGCGAACGGATTTCGAGCGCATCAAGCAGGCGCTTCCGCTCGATGGGGAACTTCGGGGAAGGCTTTCGCTGCTCAGAACGTTGCCTCGTATCCTCCGGGGAAACGATTTCGAGATCACCGCGGTGTGCTCCGACGACGAACTCATCCACGTACACGATGGCCGCGCTGTTTCTCCGGTTTATGGCATCGCCTTCGACATCGGCACCACCACCGTGGTGGGCTATTTGATAGATCTGACTACCGGCGAGCAAATCGGCGTATCCGCTTCGATGAATCCGCAAGTCGTGTACGGCGATGACGTAATCGCCCGTCTGAGCTTCGTCATCGAGGACGAGGGCGGCCTGCAGAAGCTGCACCGTGCGATCATCGCCGCACTCAACGAGATCACCGAAACCTTGGCCGGGCAGGCCCATATCACCCCCGAGGACATTTACGAAATGGCTATTGTGGGCAACACGTGTATGCACCATCTTTTTCTGAACATAGATCCGAGCCAGCTTGCTCCCTCTCCCTTCGTTCCGGTCCTATCCGAGGCTATATGGGTGCACGCCGAGGAATTGAACCTCAGCGCTTATCCTCAGGCGCACGTACATATTCTTCCCAACATCTCCGGATACGTGGGTGCGGATATCGTCGGCGGTATCCTCGCCAGCGGGATTTTCGACACAGAGGACAACGTGGTTTTAGTGGATATCGGCACCAACGGCGAAATCGTTTTCTCCGCCAAGGGGAAGATGGTCGCTTGCGCTACGGCCGCCGGTCCCGCGTTTGAGGGCGCTCGCATTTCGTGTGGCATGCGCGGCGCGCCAGGGGCCATCGATCAGGTGGTCTTCGGAGACGACGTGGAATACACGACCATCGGAAATGCCCGGCCGAGAGGACTGTGCGGCTCCGGACTTTTGGACGTGGTGGCTGAGATGGTTCGAGTGGGCGTCGTGGATTCGAGCGGCCGCCTTGTGGATCCCGACGATTCGGATCTGTCTGCTCCGGATCGGATCCGGACGCGCATCCGGGCCGGGGAAAACGGCAACGATTTTCTTCTCGTGCCTGCGGCGGAGGGCGAAGATGGCAATGCGTTGTATATCACCGCTAAGGATGTCCGGGAGCTTCAATTGGCCAAAAGCGCCATCCGGAGTGGTATAGACATTCTGATGGCGGAAATGGGGGTAAGCGCTTCGGAGCTCTCCTGCGTCCTGTTAGCCGGCGCGTTCGGCAATTATCTTCGCAAAGAAAGCGCATCGGCCATCGGCCTGTTGCCTCCGATTTCCGTGGAGAAAATCCATTCCATCGGAAACGCCGCCGGAGAGGGCGCCAAACTCGCCCTGATCTCGCAAACGGAGCGAAAGCGCGCGGCCGTGCTGGCCCGTGAGATCCAATACATCGAATTGTCCACCCGGATGGATTTTATGGAGAAATTCACCGACAATATGTTTTTTTGAAACGTGAGGCGTGAAACGTAAAACGTAAAACGTAAAACGTAAAACGTGAAACGTGAAACGTGAAACGTAAAGCGGGAAGCGTAGCGCGGAGGTCCTGATCCTGACGGGTGGGGAGGGGGAGGGACGAATCACCACTTACCAATGACCAATATGAAACAATCCGAAGAAAACTACCGCACCCTCGAAATCTATGCTTTGGAGCGCGGCATTGCCCTCTTCGGCGTGGCAAAATATGATCCGGTCGAGGCGCGGTCCCGGCTTTCTCACCAGGAGCAGGACGGACTCTCTTTTGCCATCTCTATGGGGGTCCGGCTCAGCGGGCAGGTCCTGGAGGGCATCAGCGATTGTCCCACGTTCCTCTATCAATGGCATTACCGGCAGGCCAACTTCCTCCTGGATCGGGTCGCGTTTCAGATGGGGGGGATAATTCAGGAGATGGGGGCGCGCGCGCTTCCAATCGCGGCTTCTCAGATCGTGGACTGGGAGGCTCAGACCGGGCATCTTTCTCACCGGCACGTCGGGGTGATGGCCGGACACGGCTGGATCGGGCGCAATAATCTTTTGGTGCATCCCCGATTCGGCGCGGCCGTGCGCTACGTGACGATCCTGACCGATCTTCCTCTAACGGTGGATGGTCCTGTCGAGGGCGGTTGCGGAATGTGTCGGGCCTGCGTTTCCGTCTGCCCGGCCCGCGCAATTGGAGAGACCGCGCAGGAGTATGATTTTGGCCGGTGCTTCGCCCAACTGAAGGCATACCGCAAGAAGGTGGGCCAATACATCTGCGGGATTTGCGTCAAAGCGTGTCAGGGAACGGGATAATTCGAAAACCGGCATCCGTCACCGGGACCGATGTTCACCATCACAAAAATAGCCCCCCGATTTCTCAAGAAAATCGGGGGGCTGCTGTTTTTTTCTGCTTTATGCCGCATACCCTATTACTACGTGGCGGAGAGAGAGGGATTCGAACCCTCGGTGAAGCTTTTGGCCCCACACACGATTTCCAGTCGTGCTCCTTCAGCCAACTCGGACATCTCTCCACAACTTACGGCTAGCAAATCGAATGTTCGTTCAAAATGGCGGAGAGGGTGGGATTCGAACCCACGGTGCCCGAAGGCACAGCGGTTTTCGAGACCGCCCGGGTAAGCCACTGCCGAACCTCTCCGCATCAGCCTACTTGTCACGTATCTCTCTGAAGAAATCCCTCAGAAGGTTTCCACATTCCTCTTCCAAGACGCCCCCAACAAGTGCTACCTGGTGATTGAGACGAGGATCCTGCACGATATTGAAAAGCGAACCACAGGCTCCGGACTTCGGGTCGAAGGCTCCGAACACCAAGCGAGAAAGCCGGGACAAGACAATTGCCCCGGCACACATAGCACACGGCTCCAGTGTAACGTAGAGCACCGCCTCCTCGAGACGCCACGAATCCATCGCACCCGCCGCGGCTCCGATGGCAAGAATCTCCGCGTGCGCGGTGGGATCCTGCAAGCGCTCTACCTGATTGGTTCCCCGTCCGATGATCTTTCCCTGATGTACCACCACCGCGCCCACCGGGGTCTCCCGTTCGGCAAATGCTTGTTCGGCCTCCCGAAGGGCCGCGCGCATCCATCGTTCATCGTCGGAGGAAGGATAAAAGTCCATACCGGAAATGGTAGCGCATAGGGGAATTGAACCCCTGTTTTCGGCGTGAGAGGCCGATGTCCTAAACCACTAGACGAATGCGCCGTTAAAGTGTTCGTACGACAAGCTTGCGCCCGTCTAAAAAGGGTTGGGGCGCCCACTGCGAGTAAGCTGGTACGCCCAGGAGGGGTCGAACCCCCAGCCTTCTGATCCGTAGTCAGACGCTCTATCCAGTTGAGCTATGGGCGCAAAGCCTGAGAACCTGAAAGATAAGAAAAAAAGGGGCTGCTGTCAATAGGAAAAAACAGCAAACAGGGGAAAAGTTAGCGGCTATTGCCGTCCTGTTGAAAAAAACGGGGTAAGACCACGGTCCTATGATGCGGTGAGCAAAGGAGGAAACATGGAAGCAGGCAAAGCGTGGGTAGAGGGATCGGGCAAGATGAGGAAGAAGAAGGAAGGAAGAAAAAAAGCAGCGGGAGTGCTCTTGACCCGACTAGATCAAACCAACGCGTTCAACAGAAAGGTCAAAATCCAGAATTCGAATGCCAAATCCAGCTGGAAAACCAAAGCTCAAAAAAAACGGTCCTCCTTCAAAAAGTGGGTTGCCGCAGAGCCGAAGCGCTGTCAGTCGGGCCTGCCCTCTTACACCGACGCGTTGGAGCCGAATCCTTTCGCCGGTCAGGGCACTCAAGGCCGGGAGACGCTGAGTCTGAACTTTGCGCTTTGGATTTCCTTTGGCATTCCAAGGGCACCGTTCCAGTCTGACAAAGTCAAATGATTTTCAAAGGGGCTTCTTGCAAAAGCAAAAAAACGAGATGCGCCGTTTCGCTCGCAACGACAAAATAGCGCTCTTAGTGTCATTGCGAGGCGTGAAGCGCCGAAGTAAACTCATCGGATAAACCATTTGAAAGAGCCTCAAAAACGTTAGCTATTCTTCCCTTCTCCACGCCCGGGTATCCGATATCGAATCCGACCCAGCGGGAGTTCTCCAGGTTCTCAGGGCAGCCACATCTGGAGCAGTTTTCCGGCCACGGCCGAGTGCACTTCCGTTCGATCGTAGAACCCATCCCGCACCCGCTCTTTGGCGATTTGCACCCGGTCCGTTCCCGACTTTGGAATAGGAGAAGAGGCCGCCGCAGGGCGTGTCCTTCCCTCCAGAATCTCCCGGAACCCCGGCGTTTTCAGAAGGCGCGCGGCGATCTCTTTCCGCACCTCGGGACGATCATATTCCCGCTGCCGCACCTTCTCTTCCACCGCTGCCATCCGCTCGGATTTCGCCGAAGAGGCGCTC
>MVCQ01000094.1 GCA_002059205.1 Candidatus Latescibacteria bacterium 4484_107 | reverse complement strand
GCCAACCGCCGGACAAAATTATCTACCTTCTCCGGAAACACTCCGGTCTTGTTGGGCTCCCGTCCACTGTTGATCTCCACCAGAATCGGCATGGTCTTGTCAATAGCAGAACAATGTCGGTCCAGCAACTCCGCCAAAGCCCACGAATCCACCGTTTCTATCATGTCAAAGATCCGGACGGCCTTCTTCGCCTTATTCTTCTGCAGGTGCCCTAACATGTGCCACTTCACCTGGCTTCCGAATGCGTCCACCATCTTCTCCGCTTCCTGAAGATAATTGTGGCCCACTACCGTGATCCCGGCGCGAACCGCCGTTGCCACTTCTTCGACGGTGCGTGTCTTCGCCGCAGCCACCACGATGACGTGATCGGGGAGGCCCTTTCTGATTTCCTCGTAGTTCGCTTCTATATCCGTCATGGGGTTATCCTCCTTCACAGTCCTGACAAGCAAATGGACAGAATTAGTTTCTCATGCCCACCACGAAATACACGAAAGAACCCCAAGTGCCACCCCTTGTCTGGGGGTTTTCTCTGCGGCCTCTGCGTCTCTGCGGTGCAAATGGGCGTTTAATTTTGTCCACCTACTTATAACATCTGTACCACGCCGCACCGCTTATTTTACGAATCTTCCATCGTCTTTCGATGTCGGAAGTTTATGCACATTTTTCTCAAGCCATCCTATTTTCTCTGCCTCTCGGCTATCAAATTTGGGCACGTGGGGCTTGATATCCAACAACGGCGTTCCATCCACGATATCCACATCCTGAATACGGAGAAGGTTCTCTTCGATCCCCACAAGACGCACCACCGAAAGGCCGATAGCGTTCGGTCGGCTTGGCCCTCGCATGGCAAAAACTCCGTGCTCTTCATCATCCATATAGGGCTTTACCTTTAAGGGAGACCGCTTACATAAATGGAAATGGTAAATCAGGATAATATGAGAAAACCCTTCGACATCTTTCAATCCTTCCGCATATTCCGCGAATACCTCAACCGTTCCTCCGATCCCTTTGGCGCCCGGAGGTTGTATGGGTGTTCCTTTGGGTTCTCTGAATGGGGAATGAATGACTCCGATGGGTTTGTACGTTATCTCATCCATAATCTCATCTATCCCTTTGTCTTCGTGAAGCGAGTCTATGGCCCCCCTCCTTTTGGGTATTCGCACCGCAGCGTTCGTAGCCTTCGCAGCGTCCGCGGAGAGGGAGTGTAACAACAAAATTCCAGTTCACATTTTCTTCAAACTATCACGCTGCTGCTCTGTCGAGGTTCAAAAGATGGATAGCCAGCAGCCCACGACTTAACGTCGTGGGCTGCCAACGATAAAAAACAGACCCACCAAAGTGTCCTCAACCCCATCTTCTCCCTCTCCGCCCCCTTCCTCCTCCCCTACCACCCCCTCTACCAGCGGCCCTTCCGATGTTTCTAAACCCAGTCACAGAGGAATCCCCTTGCTGCTGCCCGGACCGCCGATCCAGCGCACCGGACACGTATTCCACCATTAGAGGGAGCACCTTACGCCCTAAGAACGCCAGCGCCGTCCCTACGGCGGGCATGACTTTAGATCGCGGGACATCAGGGGCCAAGCGCGGTGCAACAGGGGCGACCTCAGCCGCCGGGCGCGCACGGACAGCGGACGCTTCCTCTGCCACCGGCTCCATGACCGTCATAATAGCCCCGCGGGGACAAGCCTCCACGCATGCCCCGCACTCGGTGCATTTCATCGAATCAACAACAGCCACACCCTGAACCAATTGAATGGCCCCCACCGGACAGTAACGCTGACACACCCCACAACCGGTGCACCTATCTTTATCCACATATACCATAGCTATCCCCTTCCTTCCATCGCTCCGCGTTGTCCATAGTCCATCTATGGATTTCCATACCTTCCCCGGAGGTTATAAGGTATATCATTCCACATTTTTTATCAAGAATTATTTGATCAGGGGCAAGGTCCCTTGATCATCGGGACGCTCCATTTCACCGCGAAGCACCGACACTCCGCACCGGTTTCAGCTTGAAGGAGAACCCAACCGCCATGAGCAGTGCGATCAAAGATACTACGAAGGCCGCCGGATAAGAATATACATCTACGATCAAGCCCCCCAAAATCGGCATGACGAACATACCCCCCGCTAACGTCCCGCGCAGGGCAATATAAGCGGGCCGCAGAGGTCCAGGAGCGATCTCCAGCAGATAATTGGTAAAACCGATGCCCGCTCCGCTCGTTGAAACGCCGATCAGTACGAATACCACGATTAACAACGTCCAACCAACGGTAGAGGACAGCAGCGCTGAGAGGGGAATCATAACGGCGGTAGCAGCCGTCAGTATGCACACGATACGATTCCCCACCCGATCACTCAATGGGGCCCATATCAAGTTCGATACAATAGCCCCCGCTATCTGGGCCCCCACCAGGATGCCTACCTGCTCGGCTGCCATGCCCAGTTTATCTTTCCCATATAATACATAAAAGGGCATAGCAAGGGCCGAAAACCCCATGGCAAGCTGAGTAAGCATAAACCATCCAAAGTTCCGATCTTCCCACAGTATCCGAACGGATTGTTTCAGAAAAACGCTTAGCCGCCGGGGCTGCGCATGGACTTCGCCTTCAGGCTCCCGCACCGAACTCAGGGCAATATAAGAGACCGCGATGAAGACAAACGACAGCAAGAACAGAAAGGCGTAGTTTCTGGGAAACGAGAGGCTTGGATCCCCCAGAATTTGCTTCACCACATACCCGGCGCCAATCGCCATCAGCCCGCCAAAAAGCTGACGATATCCAAAAAAACGCCCCCGCAGCATAGCCGGAAGCGCCTTGCCCCAAATATCTGTAAATGGGATGCCCGCTACCCCTCCGGCAAATGAAAACGTGAACAGCAGCACGAGAAGGGCAACCAGTATGATCAGCGTATTACATTCCACGCAAAAATAAGTTAGAAGGCCCAAAATTGCCCAGGCAGCCGCCCGAACCCAAATAGCCACCACCAGCACAGGTTTTTTCCTCGGCTTGCTTTCCAGTCTATGCGCCACAAAAAGTTGGGGAAGCACGCCGCCCACATTCATCAACGCCGAGAACACACCGATCATCGTGAGCGAGCCCGTGAAATGACTTAGAAACACGGGTAATACGCTCATAGGCGCGGAAAAAGCCATGCCGGTCTGGAACAGAATTCCATGGATTAAACCCATAGCGAAGTTAAACCGGATATGCGGCGGACGGGGCGTTTCGCTTTTCACTGCTTTTGTCCTTGAATAATCCAGGAAAGCTGCGTAAGAGAAGCCGTTCACAATGCACAATTAAACATTTACAATGCACAATTTCATCCCGGTTCTCCATTCCTGCGTGGAAATGGGATAGAAAAACTGAATTGTAAATTTTTAATCCCTAATTTTAATATCGTTGCGTACTTATGGGCAAGGGATCGCTTTCTCATTGAGGGTACTTCCATTTTCCTTAACCTAAGCACTCAGATCTTTCGGATGACGGGAATACGCGTCATCCGGGACGCATCGGCCTTCTTTTTCATTTCCACAAGGGTCTCCCGGTCGAATGGCGCCACCGCGCTCTTGTGCAGATAGGGGGCGCCGCGCAAGCGGGCCACCCGGGCATGGACTTCCATCTCGGGCATGGTCATCTCAGCGAACAACAGGTGATCGGCGGCACCTTCTAACAGCTCGATTTCTCTCTTCAAGGCGCTGGAGCTCACGGTAAACAGGTAC
Source organism: Candidatus Latescibacteria bacterium 4484_107 (assembly GCA_002059205.1). Taxonomy (GTDB): domain Bacteria; phylum Latescibacterota; class 4484-107; order 4484-107; family 4484-107; genus 4484-107. The sequence goes on along the minus strand of MVCQ01000094.1, from coordinate 2,384 downwards.
GTTCGGCTTTTGTCGTCGCGTAGCAGGGGCTCCAGCCGGGCGAGCATTCGTTCCCTGTACGTCGGCGAAAACAGCAGCAGGTTCAGAGCCGAGCCGAATACCAGGGTGCCTAATGGACTCGCACCCAGCGTCTGGATGGCGATATCGAGAGCCCGATCCCAGACTTCCGGATTGACCAGATTTGCTCGTATCTCGTCTGGACCGGATTGCTCGATCTCCCCGGCTGTGGGATCGAGGTCGAGATCAAACTTGATAAAGAAGAATGAGCCGGCATAGTCGGAAAGTTTCAGGTCATACAGACGCGCCAGATCGTTTTCCGTGAAACTGCGGTCTGGATATTGCAAGGGAATGAGCACGACCTTGCCGCCCTGGCGCAGCCAGGAAGCACCCATCGCCAATCCGATCAGAGGCTTCCCCGATCCGCCCGGGCCCGAAATCACCAGCGATGATGGAACCGGGATCCCCTCCGGCATGAGTTGGTCAATCCACTCGTAATCCGTACGAAAGTGCTTCATCATTTCGCCCCTTCTGTCTGCTTGTACCTTTCACTTCCCATCCCGACACCGGCGATTGGCGTCCCACAATCGGGACAGCGTCCGTCCCGAACAGAGTTAACGAGCACGCCAAAGCCATGCCGCCGGATCAGCGCGCCCGCCCTCAGGGGGGAAAGCACGACCGGCGCCAGCAGCGTATCCCGCAAAACAGGACACTCGAACTTATTGATCTCCAGAATCGCCATGGCTCCCGCCTACGGGAGGGGGTCCCATATCACCAGAATGACCGTCCTGGACCTGGTGGTGAAAGGACCGTGATTGGTCTCCCTGGGAATAAGCTGATAACTCCCGGCGGGAAAAATCTTCCCCTGGCTCGTGTACTCCCCCTCCAGCACGTAATGCTGTTCCACGGTGGTATGAGAATGGGCCTTCATCTCCCATTCGGGCGGCAGCTTCAGCAAAATAGTCCTGCCCTCGGTGGGCCCTCCCTCACGCAGAATTTTGACCATCGCGCCCGAAGGGTATTCTTTTGCCTCCTGCCACGCCATCTCATTGGTGTTGTACACAATCTCTTTCATGGCTGTGCCTCCTTTGCGCCTTCAGGCGCTTTGTGCATTTCCCTCCCCGGGCTTTACACATCCGGAATCCGGCAAGGGTTACCGGCTATTTCCAGAAACTCCAGCCGTCCGGGGCTGGAAAGCGTTTTCCCGATGCGGGCAAACTGCTCGTAGAGCATGGCCTCTTTCATCAACATGCCCTTTCCGTTTAACCCATCCTCAGGATCCCCATCCCCTGCGTCATGCCTTCTTTGCGTGAAGTCTCCTCATATAGAATTTCCGTCCTTCATACTCCGTCTCGATGAGACGCCCCTGAGCGATCAGCCGCTGAATAACCGACCAATCCGCCGCTGCCCGGGCTAGGAACTCCCTCACCGCCTCCTCCCGCATGGGATGCACAGCCGTGATACTCAGCAAGTCCTCCTCGACGTTGCCCGTGAAAGCGAACGCGTTGCCCTCATACCCGATCAGGTATTCCACGTGATCCACCCTGCTGCTGAAGATCTGATAGGCCCGATTGATGGCCTCCTCACCGGGAGGCTGTACCCATTCCTCCGCAGGCGGTCTCGTGGGGATGGACAAATAGGCATGGCCCGCCCTCAGGCGAGCCAAAAAATGGGCCACTTCCCCGACCAGCGCATCGCTGTCATTGAAGTCTTTAACAAGCATCGTCTCCGTCACGAGTTCTCCATTGTAAGCCTTTGCAAATTCGAGCATACCGTCTAAAATAGAGGATAGGCGCAAGGCGTGATGGGCCTGGTTGATCCGACGCCAGACCTCCTCACGCACAGCATCTACCTTCAAGGAGACCCAATCCGCTTTCATCAGTTCCTCCCTCACATCCCCGCGTCCGATGAGGGAGGCGTTGGTGATCACGGCAATCGGGATCCCCAAGGGCTTCAACAACTCGATCTCCCGACCTAGATGGACATCCAGGGTGGGCTCGCCATCGGGCACGAACGTGAGATAGTCCATGGCTTCCCCGGCTTCCCTGCTCCTTTCGACCTTGTCCCGCACCTCCTTCAGAATCTCCTCGGGATCATAAAACGCCCGGCGCTCGACCTGCATCTTCAGGGTACGTCCCACCTGGCAATAGACACAGGAATACGTGCACCCCTTAGGCGGGATGTTGTTAATTCCGAGACTTCGCCCTAAACGCCGGGATGGAACCGGTCCAAAAGCAATCATAATGGGTAGGCTCCCTAAAAGCGTATATCGTCCGATTGAAACCTGAACGTATCACGATTTTGGCTCACATTGAATAGGTCATAAGCCGATCTTGTAAAGAATAAAACCAATACCTAAGCCGATCAATAAATTGAACAGTTTTATC
>MVCQ01000093.1 GCA_002059205.1 Candidatus Latescibacteria bacterium 4484_107 | reverse complement strand
CCGTGTTCATCCGTGTTTATCCGTGTCCTAAACCCGCCGCATCCCGCACGACGAAGACTTTTGAGGGACATTTTTCGACCGCGGTTTCGTAGTCGCTCCAGTCCGGAGGAAGGACCGGCAGATTGTCCTCCATCCGAACCGCGCCGGAGGGGGTAATCTTAGGCCGGCTGCACAGCCCGCATCCGATACAGCCCACGTCACACACGGCCTTCACCGCTCTGGTTTTGTCGTGGGACACGCAGCCGAGATAGACCTTCTGCGTCCTCGGGATCAGCTCCATAATCCCCCTCGGGCAGGTCTGCACGCACACGCCGCACCCGGTGCATTGCTCCTCATCCACCACGGGGAGTCCCCGGTCGCTCATCGTGATCGCATCGAAGGGGCACGCGGCCGCGCAGGAACCCAATCCCAGACAGCCAAAGGCACAGGCCTTTGCGCCACCGCCGACGAGCAGGGCGGCCCGGCAATCCATCACGCCCTCGTATCGGAAACGCATCCGCACGCAGCGCAATTTGCCCCCGGCAGGACTTCTTCCACTTCGGCAATTCTCGGGTCCACCTCCACCGCAAACCGGCGCGAGGCATAGGCCAATCCGCCGCCGAAAATGAGTCCCAAAACGCCTAAGCTGATGATCGAAGCAAGCAGCATGTTTTCCTCCCGGATTCAGAATTTTTTTTTGTGGATTTAGAGCGAAGCTTGTCTGTAAAATTTTGGAGACAAACCGATCTTACCGCGGAGCACGCGGAGGGCGCTGAGGGTAAACAAAACCTAAACTTCCGCGATCAATTGCCGAGCAATCCTCTCCTCTGACAGCCCGAGATGCTTCCCCTCAAGGATCGCGATGATGTCCTCGATCTCCGAGCGTTTGATAAAGTAGTAGGCCACGAAAAGCCCGAGGTGGAAAGGAAACGTTCTGAAGCGCTTTCGGCAGTCTTCGAGAAAATGTCGCTTCAAAGCCAATTCGGCTTCCCGCAGGGAGAAAGGATCCAGATCGAGGAGCGATTTATATTTCGGGAACAGGGCCTGCACCAAGTGTTCGTACGCCTCCTTTTCCGAAGAAGCCGAAAGCGCTTCGACGAACGGCGCTTCGTCGAAATCCCGGACGCCCGTCCTCGAACGCAGGGACGGAAGGGCGATCAAGGAGTGCAATATGCGCCGCGACTCGATCCCCCGGAGAAATTTCAGCCGGAGGAACCAAATGGTATTGTGGAGGTCCCGGTAAGGCTTCAGGATCTCTCCGCAATGGCGGAGATCCATCCCGCTCAATGCCTCGCCCTTTTCGTAGAGGTGATGGAGATAGCACCGGTCCAATGCGGACTCGAAGGCAAAAATGTCCTCGTCCGTTTTGTATTGTTCCAGAGCCGTCTGAAAAGAGTCGTAGAGAAACGTGCCCCGCAAGGCTCGGGAAAGCGCGGCAAAGTTGGATAGGGCCGGCCATGTGTCTTTTTCAGCCCATCCCCAGCGTCCCGTATCGAAGAGCAGGGAAGACAGGTCTTTCTCCATAAGCTCCGGCTGAAGGCTGTGCAGCTTTCTCACCACGATCTTCGCATTTAAGAGATCGAAATGTTGAAGCAGTAGTTGCACGAATTCCGCAGCGTCTCCCCTCAAAAACCGCAGCAGTTTTTCGCAGCACCGAATCGTGTGTTCTTTGAGGCGGTGCTCCAGTTCGCCCAGCGGGGAAGGAGGATTCTGAGAGAGCGTCTCCTCGTAGTCCGTCTCCAGCAACAGCGCCTGGGCCGCCTGCGCATCCGAAGCGCTCAACAACCGGGCCATCTGCGCACGGTTCAGCAGTTTGGCCTTCATCGCTTTGAGGCGACAATACGGAGCGGAATATTGATGGAGAGTACTCATGGCTTGGACCGATTGGTGATTGGTGAGTGGTGAGTGGTGAGTGGTGAGTGGTGAGCCGATTTCGGGTTTGGGATTGAAAAACCTGCTGTCCGAACTCCGCAATCCCATGGTCGGACACCAACTGCTGACCACTGCCTACGGAGATGAAGGACCGATAATCGTCCGGAGAACCAAGTTAATCGCCCGTTCTTTGTTGGAGGTAAATTTTCGCTGAAGCTCGACGGTTTCCTTTTTCAGCGTTTCCTCCGAGAGGCTTTTTGCGTGCTCGATCTCCGTTTGAAATTTCTTCACCAGCGCGTCGCTTTCGGTTTCGGCGTCCAACTTCGCCTGTTTTACCATCTCATCGGAGCGCGCTTGGGTCTCCGCACGGATCGCGTCCGCCCGCTTCTGGGCATCGGAGATCAGGCTCCGGGCTTGCTCCTCTATCTCAAGAATGGATTGCAAAGAGGTCTTCATAGTTCATCCTTTGGCTGAGAAGACTTCCCCTTGTGCCGTCTGATTTCCACTATAACGAAGTAAATGACCGCAACGACAAAAAGGATTCGTATGCCCGCCCAGACCCACAAAAGCAGCCAGCCCATGGAATTCATTATACCCCCTCCTTGTTTCCGCGCCCTTGCCGCTATTCTATGGAATCCACGGAAGGCTTGGCATCCCCTTCCGATTCAAGCGCTTCGATTTCCTTTCCCGGCTCCAACTGAGCCAGCCAATCCTCGAACTGATCTTCTATCTTTACCAGTTCCTCGAACTTCATATCTATGCCGAAGATGCCCACGATCTCATCCCGGTCGTTGCTCAACGGGGCGGAGACGGTGATACAAAGGGCGTTGGTGATTTTGGACGTATAGAAATCGGTCACATACACCTTCCCCGTCTTCATCGGCTGGATAAACCAGTCCCGATCGGAGAAGTCCCGCTTTTTCCCGAAACTCCCGTACGCGGCTCGCTCCACTTTCTGGGTGATGTTCTTCGTGATCTTGTGGCCGTTGGGGTCCACCGCGTAGATAAACTGCATAAACGGATATTTCTCGATGAGCTGCTTCATCACGGGTTCCTGGCGGGTGGGATCCATGGACTGGATATCCGGATTCTCCACGAACAGCTCCGCGAGCAAGGTGGCGATATGCGCCACTTTCCGCTTCAGCCGGTCGAAGTCGGACTCGAACAGTTCGGGCAGGAAAAGTTCCGCGAGTAGTCGCATTTCCCCCGAAGAGAAGCCGGTGGTGCGTCCTGTTTCGTATTCCTCCTGGACGCGGCGGTATATTTTTGCGACGCCCGGATGGCGTTTATCTATTTTGTTCTCACCCCGCAACCTCATCGTGGTGTTGACCCAATAGGCGATGCCCGCGGCCCCGGATTTATCCGTGATGGTCACTTTGATCGGACGACGGAGCAACTTTTCCGTGTTGAAGATGTTGTAGATGCGCTCGTTCTTGATTACCCCGTCCGCGTGGATGCCTGCGCGGGTGGCGTTGAAATCCTCTCCAGTAAAGGGGAAATTGGCGGGAATGTCCGCCTTTATCTGATCCCTGAAATACGCGGCAATGTCTGTGATCACCATGGGTTCTATGCCGTCCATATCGCCTTTCAGCGCGATGTATTCCATAATCAGCCCTTCGATGGGGGGATTGCCGGTGCGCTCGCCGAAGCCCAGCAGGGTCCCATTGGCCGCCGCCGCGCCATAGAGCCATGCCGCCGCCGCATTGATGTGCACCTTGTGGAAATCGTTGTGACCGTGCCATTCCAACTGGGCGGAAGGCACGCCGCCTTCGTGGCGGAGCAGATACACGAGCTTGGGCACGCTGCGAGGCAACGCCGCGCCGGGATAGGTGACCCCGTATCCCATCGTATCGCAGGCCCGAATCTTGATGGGCACGCCGCTTTCGTCGGCCAGTTTCATCAACTCCTGGGCAAAGGGCAATACAAATCCATAAAAGTCCGCGCGCGTAATATCCTCGAAATGACACCGGGGTGTAATACCCGCCTCCAGCGCGGTCTTGACCAGGGCCAAATAGTTATCCAAGGCCTTCTTTCGATCCCAGTGCAGCTTCAGGAAAATATGGTAGTCCGAAGCCGAGGTCAGGATGCCCGTCTCCTTCAAGCCCATTTTTTTGACCAACTCCAGGTCTTTCGGCACAGCCCGGATCCATCCGGTCACTTCGGGATACGCGTAACCCCGTTCCAGACATTGCTCCACCGTCCGCTTCTCCTTCGCGCTGTACAGGAAAAACTCGCTCTGCCGGATGATCCCCTTCGGCCCTCCGAGCTGGTGCATCAGGTCGAACAAATGCACGATCTGCTCGATCGTATAGGGCGGCCGCGCCTGCTGGCCATCGCGGAATGTGGTGTCCGTGATCCAGATGTCCTCCGCAGGATCCGTGGGAATCACGCGGTTGTCAAACACGATCTTAGGCACCTGATCGTAGTCAAAGATGTCCGACAGGAGATTGGGTTCCCCGACTTCTTTGAGGGGGTAGATGGGCTTGTTTTTCAGAATATTAAAATGAGTCATTGGGAATCCTCTCTGGTACGGGGTAAAGCTGCCCGCAAAACGTGGAGCGTGAAACGTGAAAGGCAGGTTGAGGTTCAGGTTGAGAAGGGCTGGGTGATCTCAACCTCAACCTTGTTCCTTTTGCTATCGCTCCGTCAGTGCTTCCACGCCCGGAAGGGCCTTTCCTTCCAGGAATTCCAGGGACGCGCCGCCGCCTGTGGATACGTGGGACACCTGTTGTTCCATGCCCGCCTGCTTGATTGCCGAGGCTGAATCGCCGCCGCCGATGATGGTGGTCGCGCCCTGTTTGGTGGCTTCGGCGAGGGCTTCGGCGATGGCGAAGGTCCCTTTGGCCGTCTCCTCGATTTCGAAGACCCCCATCGGGCCGTTCCAGACCACCGTCCGTGCGGATCGGATAATTTTAGAAAACCGCTTGAGCGTCTCCGGCCCGATGTCCACGCCTTCCCAGTCCGCCGGGATTTGATCCGAGGGCACGGTTTTTACAGCGCCCACTTTGCGGCCATCGAAGTCCAGTTTGTCGGTCACCACGCAGTCCACAGGCAGGGCCAGCTTTTCTCCGGCCCGCGCCAAAAGATCTCCGGCGAATGGGATCCGGTCTGCGTCCAACAGGGAGTTTCCGATCTCCTTCCCCTGCGCTTTGAAGAACGTGAATGCCATCCCGCCGCCGATGATGAGCGTATCCACTTTGGTCAGAAGGCGCTCGATCACGGGGATTTTGTCCGATACTTTGGCCCCGCCAAGGATGGCTACAAACGGACGTTTGGGCTGTCCCACCGCCGCACCGAGATACTCCAACTCCTTTTGCATCAGGAATCCCGCCGCACATTGATCGAAAAAGTGGGTCACACCCTCCGTCGAGGCATGCGCGCGATGGGCCGTGCCGAATGCGTCGTTGATGAAGCAATCCCCCAAGCCGGCCAATTTTTCCGCAAACGCGGGATCGTTCTTTCGCTCTTCCGGGTGAAAACGCAGATTTTCGAGAAGCAGGACGTCCCCGTCGCTCAGCCGGGCGGCCATCGCCTCCACCTCCGTTCCCACACAGTCCGGGGCCAGAGGGACCGGTTGTCCCAACAGTTCGCTCAGGCGCGCCGCCGCCGGGGCCAGACTCATCGTGGGCACCACATTCCCCTTGGGGCGTCCGAGATGGGACATCAAAATCAGCTTGCCGCCTTTTTCGATCACATATTGAATGCTCGGAAGCGCAGCCTGGATCCGGGCGTCGTCCGTGATCTGCTGGTTTTCGTCCAGGGGCACGTTGAAGTCCACGCGCATCAGCACTTTTTTACCGCTAAGCTCCAAATCCTTCAGGGTCAACTTTGCCATTTTTTTCTCCATGTTGCACCGTGGAGACGCAGAGAAGCTCAAACCCTTTTTGTGGATTTCTTTGTGAACGCTGCGCCTTCGCGGTCATGTTATGTTATCTTTGGGGGGCATCCGTTTTTTTTCAGGCATTCTGCAAGCCGAACGTTGATGATGCCGATTATTGTACATCCTCTGTGTTCAGGACGTCCTTTCTACAAGATAGCCGCTGATGAACTTATGAAGGACACCGGACATGAGCGTCTGGTAGGGAAGACCTTCCTGGATTGCCCTTGATGTGCTATTTTATCAATAAGTTCTATTTGTGGCAAAAACTTTGAGCAGGCTGAATTTCGTCTTCCAGTCAAATAACCATCAAATAAAACGATCCTGCTTATATTCTTACGCCATCGGGCCGAATCAGGAACTAAAAGCTCAATGGATTACAACCAGTTCCTAAAAAACTGCACCCGCTCAAAAGAGCCTACAAACCAAAGTTAAGGGTAATCCCCAACAAGACAATACCTTCATTGAAATCAATAGTTTTAATGCCGTTGGTCGTCTTCTGAGCGTATAAGTACTTGCCCACCCCATAAAATCCTATCTTCCAGAATGCCCTGACATTAATTCCTCCTTCGAGGTTATACAGCCCCCCCTGCTACGGTCAGAGTTTCTAGTGCGCCGTCAAGTGGGATTTGCCGGATAGTCCGCGCGGGAATAAATTCCCTGCGCTACGGTTGAGAACCCCTGTGAACAGGGCTAAGAGGCGGTCGTCTCGCGGGGGTTAGCCCAATTTATTGGGCTTTGCCCAAGTAGCGGGACGATTTATCGCCACGCGGGAAAATCGCTCCTCTCGGGCAACTCGCGCTTGACACAGCATTAGTGCTCTGTCAAGTTTGATTTGCAGGATAAAGCCGAGAAAAAAATCGGGCAAAGGATTGCCCTCCT
>MVCQ01000092.1 GCA_002059205.1 Candidatus Latescibacteria bacterium 4484_107 | reverse complement strand
TTGGTCAATTTAGCTAGTGCTCTGTCAAGTTTAACCTGATGGATAGAGATTCCCATATCTGAAGTTCCCTAATCGGCGAAGGGATTCGCCTCCTACGTGCCTTTCCCGATTTTTTCTCGACTCTATCCTGCAAATCAAACTTGACGGAACACTAGTGCTCGGTCAAGCCTAAACTGACGAATTGTCATTCTGAGTTGGAGCCCTTCACTGCGTTCAGGATAAACTCCGCGGAGACGAAGAATCTCCTTGTCCGCGGAACGCACGGGGAACAAACCCGAGACTTTTCGTCGCTCCGTTCCTCAGAATGACAGTCCGATATCCCCTGCACGAGAATTTTGTCCAAAGGCCTAACCCTGCGCCTGCTCGGCCACACGAAGCCGGTTCAGCGCCCGTTTCAACGCCGCCTCCGCCCGGGCGACGTCGGTTTGAGCATCCCGTTCCTCCAGACGCCGCTCCGCCCGCTGCCGGGCTTCTTCAGCACGTTGCCGGTCAATCTCATAAGCCCGTTCCGCGGTCTCCGCTAAGATCGTCACCCGATCCATCAGGACCTCCACAAAACCGCCGTTCGTGGACAGCACCTCCTCCCCGCCGTCCTTCGCATAAAGAACCTGCCCCGTTTTCAGACCCGTAAGAAAGGGGGTATGCTTAGGCAGCACCTCAAAATAGCCCTCTGATCCCGGCACCTCCACCCGTTCCACTTCCTCGCTCAACGCCACCCGATCCGGCGTCATCACCGTCAATTGTATACTATCCGCCATAGTGTTTCACTCCTTAAGGAGTTCAAAGATTGCCAGGATTTCAAAGATTACAAAAACTGTTGCCCTGGTAGCTTAGCGCCTGTCTGAAAATGCGTCCGAGTCGTTTATACGGAATCCAATCTTCAGGCTGCTTTCTGACGAAACCCTAAAAGGTAAATTCCCTATAAGCCGGGGGATTTTGGACAGACTCTCAGACAAAGGGGATTTACCACTTACCAGATTCTGTCAGAAAATGCCGAAATTTAGCCTTCCGGTCATCTGATATAAAACCGGGAATAGATTTTTTACCAATAGGTTACGGGATTAGAGCAGTCACATCATCACAGAGAAAAACGCAAAGTCGCTTTATGACATCACCCTCATTAGCTATATTTACTATTTTTCGACAGAATCTCACCAGTCACCAGTCACCAACTCCCTACGCCATCGTCTTCGCCTTCTCCTCGGCCTCGTCTATCGCTCCGACCATCAAAAAGGCCTGCTCCGGGAGATCATCGTATTCCCCGCTGATCAGTCCCTTGAATCCCCGAACGGTATCCTCCACCGATACATACTTGCCCGGCGTGTTCGTGAACTGCTCGGCCACGAAGAAGGGCTGCGTCAGAAAACGCTGAATCCGCCGCGCACGCGTCACCACGATCTTATCCTCGTCGGACAGTTCGTCTATGCCCAAAATCGCAATGATGTCCTGCAGGTCCTTGTACCGCTGCAAGATTTCCTGTACGCTCCGGGCGGTGTCGTAGTGCTCCTGGCCCACGATATTCGGATCGAGAATACGCGAGGTGGAATCTAACGGGTCCACAGCAGGATAGAACCCCTGACTGAAAAGCCCCCGCGACAGGATCGTCACGGCATCTAGGTGCGAAAACGTGGTCGCCGGAGCCGGATCGGTCAGATCGTCCGCGGGGACGTAGATGGCCTCTACCGCCGTGATCGAGCCTTTCTGCGTGGACGTAATCCGCTCCTGGAGCGCGCCCATCTCCGTAGCGAGCGTGGGCTGGTATCCGACGGCGGAGGGCAGACGGCCCAACAGTGCGGATACCTCCGATCCGGCCTGAGTGAAACGGAAGATATTGTCAATAAAAAGAATGACATCGGTTCCCAACTCGTCCCGAAAATGTTCGGCCACGGTCAATGCCGTCAATCCGACGCGCTGCCGCGCCCCCGGCGGTTCGTTCATCTGCCCGAAAATCAGCGCGGTTTGCGCCAGCACGCCCGCTTCCTTCATTTCAAGCCAGAGATCGTTCCCCTCTCTGGTGCGTTCCCCCACTCCGGCGAACACGGCCACTCCGCTTTGCTCCTGGGTGATATTTCGGATCAATTCCTTCTGGATCACGGTCTTACCCACGCCCGCACCGCCAGGAATGCCCATCTTGCCGCCGCGTACGATGGGACACAATAAATCGATCACCTTGATGCCCGTCACCAACATTTCCGTGGATACGTTCTGCTCCGAAAACGCAGGAGCCGTGCGATGAATCGGCATCCGTTTGTCCGTCTCAAGAGCTTCCAAACCGTCGATCGGCTCCCCCAACACGTTGATCATTCTTCCCAACGTCTCCTTCCCCACCGGGACCGCAATGGGCGCTCCCGTATCCAGCGCCTTCATTCCACGAATCAACCCGTCCGTCGAATCCATCGCCACACAGCGCACCTTGCTTTCGCCGAGATGCTGCTGGGCCTCCAAAAACAAGGTGGCGCCATCGCTCTGCTCAATGGTCACCGCATTGTAAATGGCGGGCAACTCCTCGATCGGAAATTCTACGTCCACCACAGGCCCGATCACCTGCACCACGCGTCCTTCAGCCATGGGCAAAACTCCTTTTAAAAAAGAAAATCCTGGTGATTGGTGATTACTTATTGGTAATGGGCGATTCGAAGCGGATGTCGCTCCGCTCACGAATCATCCATCACCTGAAAATCGTTAATTGCTCACCCGGTCGAATTAAACTTCCCTGCAAGGCGTTCCGTCGGCGCAACATCTTTACGGTGGTTCCATAACGCCGTGCAATTCCGATTAGGGTATCGCCTCTTCGCACCACGTAAACCGTCTCAGACGCTCGCGGGGAACGCGCATCCCGGACCGTCACGGAGGACGGCGTTGTTGATTGCTGCGTTTGTTCGGAGTTCGCTGCCGCAAGCAGCGGATCCCGTTCCCCTCGCAGCCGAATCGTCAGCCGTTTTCCCGTCCGGATTTTGCTTCCGCGCAGATTGTTCCACCGCCGCAGCGAACTCAGTCCCACGCCATATCGCTCCGCGATCTCACTGAGCGTATCGCCCTTTCGAACGACATAGAACACCTTCTCGCCACGATCCGTCGGCAGACTCCCGAACGAACGATCCGCCAGGCGCATCCCGTCCCGCGCGGGCCCCGGAATCAGCAGAACCTGTCCCACCCGAAGGCGATTCGGATTGCGTAGATTATTCACGTCCATCACCGAGCGCATGGGAATATGGTACCGTTTGGAAATACCGGAAAGGACCTCGCCCCTCCGAACCCGATGCCGCTGCCACTCGATCTTTTCCGAATCGGGCACCTGCGCATATTGAGACAAGAAGAGGGAGGCGGTTCCTTTCGGAAGCTTCAGCCGGTATCCCCGCACCCCGGGCGGTGTACACCAGCGCTGCAGTTCCGGATTCAGCGACTTGAGACGCTGATACGACGTGGATACGCATTCAGCCGCCACCCGAAGGTCCGTGCACCCATCGAGCGTCACCTCGTCGAAATCAAGCGGCTGGGCGATCTGAACGTCCCCGAATCCAAATGCTTCCGGTCGCTTGGAAAGAATCGCCGCCGCCATAAACGACGGCACGTAATTGCGCGTTTCTTTGGGCAAGCGAAGCTGCCAGACATTCTTCGTCTTCCCGCGCCGAATCGCCTGCCGCACCCGCCCCGGACCGCAGTTATACGCCGCAACCGCCAGCCGCCAGTCTCCGAACTGCCTTTTCAGGTCCTTCAGATACCGCGCCGCCGCCCGCGTGGATTTGGCCGGATCCAACCGCTCGTCGAGCCACCAGGTCTGCCTGAGCTTATACATCCGTGCAGTGGATCCGATAAACTGCCACAGTCCCCTCGCCTCGGCCCACGAGCGCGCCCTGGAATTCAGTCCGCTCTCCACCATCGCGAGATAGCACAGATCGAGCGGCACGCCTTCCTCTTCGAAAATTTTCCGGATCATCGGAAAATAGCGACCGCTCCGCTTCAACCAGATTCGGAAGGTCTTGCGTCCGGTGGTTCGGAAGTAACGGATGCCCTGCCGAACCCGGCTGTTTTGGTCTATGGGAAGATCGCACCCGGCCACGATCTCGGAAATGATCTGTTCCTCCGACGGCGGCGAAGGCACTTCGGGTTCCGCTTCCAACTGCTCCAGCATCGCCGGGATCGGGGTTTCCGCCGAGGCTTCTTCCAAAGCCGCAAGAATCTTGTCCTGCCACTGTTCCGAAGACCGAAGCAGCGCCGCTGTCTCCGGATCGTCCGAACCCATCTCCGTCAACTCTTCATGGCTGGCCCGAATCGCCCGCTCCGCCTCCTCCAAATCGCCGTTTTCATAAGCCTGCTGCGCACGGAACAAGGCTTTTCTCGCTCTTGCCCGCGCTGTCACAGATTCCGAACATGGCTGCCCCGTATCCGTCTTCCCGACGTCCTCGCTTCGAAACCATCCCGCGCATCCCGCCATCCAGGCGACAAGGAGGATTGCGTAAAGGAGTGCGCTTAATTTTCTGAATGCTATCGTGTTATGCAAGCGGCAAATTCTCCGGTGAGTGGTGATCGGTAATCCAATGAGCCATGAAAATAACAAAAAAATCTGGCCCACATCGCTCTGAATCAGAGAAAACAGCAGACGCTGCCTGATTGCTCATTACTCGTTGTTCATTACTCATTGCTCCAAACGCAACTCCCTCAAATAGGCCGCCGCATCCTCCGGCGCAGTCGGATTGATGTAGAAGCCCGATCCCCATTCAAATCCAGCCACCTTGGTCAATTTGGGCATCAATTCCAGATGCCAGTGATACGCCTGAGACTCAACGACGTACACCGGAGTAGTGTGGATAATGTAATTATACGGAGGAAACATCAGCGCCTGATTGATCCGCTGCAGGGTCTCTTTCAAAATCTCAGCAAAGCCGGTCAGTTCTTCCTCGGTGCAATGCTCGAAATGAGATTGGTGCGCCTTCGGTAAAATCCACGTCTCGAAGGGAAAACGCGGGGCAAACGGCTCCAGCGCCACGAACGCCTCGTTTTCCAACACAATCCGCTCTCCGTTCTCCAGTTCCTGCCGGATCATATCGCAGAACACACAGCGCTCCTTATACTCGTAATACTTCTTTGCTCCGGCCATCTCCTCCATCACCCGTTTCGGCACAATCGGCGTGGCAATAAGCTGGGAATGCGTATGCTCCAACGAGGCGCCGGCCGCCACTCCGTGATTCTTGAAAATCAGAATATACCGAAATCGAATATCCCGTTTCAGATCCGTGATCCGGGCCACGTACGCCCGCAACACATCCCTCACCTCCTCCGGCGTCAGATCCGAGAGCGACTGCTCATGGCTCGGCGTCTCCACGATCACCTCGTGCGCCCCGATCCCGTTCATCATATCGAACATCCCCACACCACGCCGTTCCAGATCCCCCTCGACCTGAAGCGCCGGAAATTTATTGGGAATGACCCGCAGCGTCCACCCCGGGCTGTTGGGCTCCCCTCCCTCGCGACCAACTATTAGAATCTCCGGAGGCGTCTTATCCTCGTTTCCCGGACAAAATGGACAAAATCCCCCCTTCCGCTCCTCCCGTACCGCTGCAAAATCCGACGGCCTTCTGCCCCGCTCCGTCGAAATAATCACCCAACGTCCTAAAATGGGATCTTTTCTCAATTGTGGCATCGTTTCCTCTTCATTTGGCGTACCTTCAGACGAATTCAGACAGCGTTTAATTGGGCCATAGGCCTAAAACATGTTCTGTGACATCACGTTCTCGTTGCTTATAAAACACCACGATCCTATCTTCATCGAAGCGAACGAACACATCAATCGTGTCCCGCTCAAAAGCGTCTGGATCGCTAATGAGTTCTTTTATGGCAGATAAAGGAATAAGCAAAACAGGCCCACGCGGCATCAACAAAAAACCATCCTCGGTCTCGAGGCGTGTCTTGAAACTATCGGGCTTGCTTCCGCGAAAGGTGATTTGCCAACTATTTCGCTTCGGACTCCCCGCTCGAATAAAAGTAAGCTGACCATCAACGACTGCTTCTACTTTCCCCCATTTATCTATCTTATGCCCGTTGTCTTTGAGCATTTTGCAGACTTCATCGCTAGTTACTTCGTCTTCTCCGCGTTCGTGGAGCATCTTGGAAATCTTGTTTTTTTCTCGTCAACA
>MVCQ01000091.1 GCA_002059205.1 Candidatus Latescibacteria bacterium 4484_107 | reverse complement strand
AAAGCCCGTGCGCGTTTCCGATGGCGACCGCGAGGGCGTCCACCCCGGTGCGCCGGACAAATTCTTCGGCCTGTTTCGGATCGGTATAAAATTCTTCGTGCGCCACGGCCAATCCATCGGATCCCTCCGAACCGCCGACTTGTCCCAATTCCGCCTCCACACTCACGCCCACCGCGTGCGCGATCTGCACCGCGAGACTCGTCTGCCGCACGTTCTCCTCAAAAGACAGCTTGGAGCCGTCGAACATCACCGAAGAAAATCCGCAGCGAATGGCTCGCACCACGGTCTCCACGGTCTCTCCGTGATCCAGACCCAACACCACCGGCACCGAAGCCCGGGACGCCATATACTCGATGGCCGGGGTGATCTGCTCGATATCCACGTATTTGAAATGCACCTCCGCGATCAGCAGAATGACGGGCGAATGCTTGGCTTCGGCGGCTCTCAGAATCCCGTTTAAAAATTCGAGGTTCACCAGATCGAACGCCCCGATTGCATACCCGTGACGATCTGCGTGCTGCAATACCTGGTTGGCATTGATTAAGCTCATAAAGTCTCTCCTTACCATGAAGGTCACAACAAATGATTGATGCCTTTGACCGCAGGATAAATCTTCTTGTAGATTTCGAATCGTTCTTCGTAAGGTGCGTGCTTTTTCGGATCGGGTTCAAAGACCTCTTTCACTTTGACCCACTGTGCGACCGCCTCCTCGACCGAATCGAACGCCCCGATGCCAAGTCCCGCCAGGATTGCCGCCCCCGCCGAAGTGCCCTCCGACACGTGGAGCGAGGCGATGGGTTTGCCCATAATGTCCGCTTTGAGCTGCACCCATGTTTTTGACTTCGCGCCGCCGCCGGTAATCCGCATGGACCGGATCAGAATTCCGGCCTGCTCCAATAACTCCACGTTCAGCTTCATCTCGAACGTCACGCCCTCGAGGATCGCCTTGACGATGTCCGCCTTAGTGGTCTCAAGCGTCAGTCCCATCAGGACACCTTTCGCGTGCGTGTCGAAGTGAGGTGTTCCCGTCATCGTGAAGTGCGGCAGGGCCATCACGCGGGCCGGCATTTCGGGAAGATCGGATACAATGATCTCGTAAGGATCCACGCCTCTTCGCCCGGCCTCCTGCCTCTCCATCTCCCCGAACGTATCCCGATACCACCTCAGCAGGCATCCGCCGGTAAAATTGAACGCCAGCGTAACCTGAAGGCCCGGCACCACGTGCGGATAACATGTGAAGTTATTTCGAAGCATGCCCTTGATGTCCCCGGGGCACCGCTCAAACGTCGGGGTAATGCATTCCACCGTGCCCACGCCGTACGCAGCCATCCCCTTCTCGATGACCCCGGAACCCAGGGCGTTGCACAGTTGATCGTGCCCGCCGGTCACGGCCGCCACGCCTTTGGGTAATCCAAATTCCGCTGCCGCGTGATCGGAGACCGTTCCCACCGCCGTCCCGGAGGGAGCTACATCGGGGAATAGCTGGTCGTCCACCCCGGCGATCTCCAACATTCTCTGGGACCATCGTTTTTCCCGCACATCGAACGCCATCCGACGCGCGGCGAGAGAATAATCCGTGATCGGAGGGACGCCCAACAGATAGAACACGTATTCCTCGTAGCACAGAAATTTCCAGACCCGTTTGAACACGTCCGACTCATGCTCCCGCAGCCACATCATTTTGGAGATGGTATGCATCGGATGCAGAGGCATACCCGTGATCCCGAAAATTTCTTCCGGCGAAAGTTGGGTCCCCCACCACTCGGCGATCTCCGTGGTGCGCGTGTCAAACGAAATCGGCGTATTGTAGAGAATCTCGCCGTCCTGGGAGAGCGGCACGGCGGCCTCCCCCTGAGAGGACACGCTCAGCGCGCGGATGGGATCGCTTCTGGTCGCCCCCGCCGCTTCGCGAATCACGGCTTTGATGGCTTCGGTGACCTGATGCGCATCCAACTCCATCCAGCCCGGCTGCGGAGAAAGCAGGGGATATTCCCGATAGGCGGAGGCGAGGATTCTCCCCTCCACGTTGAAAGCCACCGCCTTACATCCTGTTGTGCCGACATCTATTCCGAGTAGGCTCATTTCGTGTTTTTCCCTTTCGGAACCACTGATCCCACTGATGGTAACACTGATAACACTGATCCGCCCCCAACTTCCCCACCGGCGGCGGCCGCACAGAACGGGATTAGTGTCATCCGTGCACATCAGGGCAATCAGTAATTCCGCGTATGGCGTCTTTGGGGCGCGAAGTCTCCGACTTCGCTGCAACGACAGAGTCGTTGCATTCCACACCCCCCGAACCGTGCGGTTTATCGCACGGTGGGAAACAAAACAACGGGTTCAGGCAAACACAGCCTCCTCCAACCGTCCTATACGTCGTTGTACAGCCTCTAAGATTTCCTGCGAAGCCGCCCAATCCAACTTCCCCTTTTTCTCTTCTACCCCCCGGACCATCTTCTTGATCCCGGCAAGCTCCAACTCAAAAATTTCATGCTCTGCCCGATGATCCACCAGTCGCGCTTCGAGGCTCTCTATCCGGGTTCGGATCTGCTTGACTTGCTCTTCCAGTCTTGCCAGGCGCACACTTAGTTCTTCCCGTGTCGTCTTGATTTCTTTCTCCACCGAATCGAGGCGTTGATCCACGCCGTCGAAACGTTTGTCCATCGCATCGAAACGCTTGTCCATCGCATCGAAACGTTGATCCATCGCATCGAAACGTTTGTCCACTTCGCCAAATTTCCGATCGATCCCGTCGAATTTTGCGTGGATATTCAGAAATTCTCTCCCAAGCATCCCGGCAAGTTTCTCCTGAGAGGCGTCTATCATTCCTTGCATCATCCCTTGAAGCCTTTCAATATCCCGATCCTCTAACATGAGGCCCTCCTTTTCTAAAAACATAATTTGTTGACAACACGCACCGTCTCCCGCGCCACAATGATTTCCTCGTTCGTCTTGATCACAAGCACCTTCACACGGCTGTCCCCGGAGGAAATGATCTCTTCTCCCGCGCACGATCGATTCCGTTCTTCATCCAGCCGGACGCCGAGAAATTCCAATCCCGCACAGACTTTGGCCCGAACGTTTGCACTCTTCTCTCCGATGCCCCCGGCAAATGCGATCCCATCCAGTCCGCCCATGGCCGCCGCGTATGCCCCGATGGTTTTTTTCACGCCGTAGCAAAAAGCCTCTATCGCCAGCCGTGCGCGGTCGTTCCCGTTCTTCGCCGCTTCATCGAGATCGCGCATATCTCCGCTGACTCCCGAAATCCCCAACAAACCACTCTGCTTCGATAAAATCGCCCGGACTTCATCGGAAGACATGCATTCCCGATCCATCACGTGCAGCACGGCGAATACGTCCAAATCCCCGTTCCGTGCGGCGTTTAATATCCCATCCTGCGCACTGAATCCCATACTCGTATCCACCGACTTTCCGTCCTTCACCGCACACAGCGACGAGCTGCCTCCGAGGTGACACGACACTAATTTCAATCCCTCCGCCGGAACGCCAAGCAGCTCCGGCACGCGTTCGGACACGTACCGATGGGAAGCTCCGTGAAACCCCATTTTCCGGACGCCGTATTCCTCGTACCATGTGTATGGAACCCCATAGATATACGCGTAATCCGGAATACTTACGTGGAACGCCGGCTCGAACAATCCTACCAAAGGAAGATCGGGAAACATCGTTTGGAAAATCCGGACCGCTCTGATGTAGGGCGGATTGTGGAGCGGAACCAAATCGTTGTACTCGGCCATCTTCTCCAGGACTTCCTCGGTCAAGAGGTACGCTCCCGGTCTGCCCTTAAGATGGACTGTTTTGAAGCCCACCGCGGAGATGCCCGACAAATCGGACACCGCGCCATGACGTTCGTCGGTGAGCCATTCAACGGCTTTGGCTATGGCCGCCGGGTAATCCGGGATGGTGGCCGTGCCCTCTATGGGAGTCTTGCCCTGAGCCAGATGCGCCACCGGAGAGGAGTCGCCTCCCACCCGCTCTATCCGGCCTTCCGCCAGAAGCGATTCGTCCGTCATATCGAAAAGCTTATATTTGAACGAAGTGCTGCCCACGTTCGCCACGAGGATTTTCATTTGGACTATTTCCTCCACACAACTATCGTATTTTCAAAAGATAAGGTAGTCATCGTAAAACTCGACTGTGTAAAGGGGACTGGGAAAATCTACAACAAACACTGCTCAAAGTCAAGCATAAATCATGGCATGGACTTGACAATCGCCTCAAAATTCCTTATCTTTTATGTGTAAGCCGGATACACTATGGTCGCGTCCTTTTTGATGATGCAGGGAGACCCCCGTCATGATGTTCAAAGTCAACCTCCAGAATCCGCAGCCTCGGCTCGTGCGGAAAACCACAGAAATTCTGGAAAAAGGCGGCGTGATTATCTGCCCTACGGATACAACGTACGGGATCGGATGCGATCTGTTCAACAAGAAGGCCGTGGAGCGGGTGTATCGGATCAAGGAGGCGGAGCCTGATAAACCCTTAAGCTTTATCTGCGCGGACCTGAAGGATCTGAGCACGTATGCGGTGGGCGTTTCCAACTATGCGTACCAAACGATGCGACGACTTTTTCCGGGCCCCTACACGTTCGTATTGCGGGCCTCGAAAATGGTTCCCAAAATCATGCGGAGCCGCCGGAAGACCGTGGGCATCCGTATCCCGGACAACGAAATCTGCCTGTCTATCGTGCGGAAACTGGGGCATCCCATCGTGAGCACGAGTGTCGCCCAGCCCCGGGATGAGGTGCTGAGCGATCCGGAGGAGATCCACGCCCGTTTCGGAAAACGAGTGGATCTGGTGATAGACGGAGGCGTCTTGCTATCCGATCTCTCGAGTGTGGTGGGTCTGTGCGGCGAAGCGCCGGTGGTGATCCGGGAGGGAAAAGGGAATGTGCGTTTCTTCCTGGAGTGAACCCCCCGCCTTCCGTTTGGCCACAAGCGAACAAAGCCCTTGACAAGCAATATAGGATATTGTACCTTTTGCGTGTTGATAAACGCCCGGCCAGAGTTCAGAATTATTTTGGATAAGGGGGAACGGCCTCTGAGTTTGGGAGACGTTGATCCGGACATCGCCGCGATATACTGGATATGGAAGGAAAACAAACAGCAATGGAAAACCCCATCGTCTTCAAAAACCACGGCCAGCAACTCATCGGCATCCTGCACACCCCGGACGACAAAAAAACGCACCCGGCCGTCCTTCTTCTGCACGGATGCACCGGCAGCAAATCCGAGGGCCACTGGCTTTTTGTAAAACTGGCCCGAAGCCTCTGCGAAGCAGGCTTTTCCGTCCTCCGGTTCGACTTCCGGAATTCTTGCGACAGCGAAGGCTCTTTTGAACACATGACCCTCTCCGGCGAGATATCGGACGGCCTGAAAGCCTTAGCCGTTCTTTCCGAACAGGCCGGAACCGATCCCGAACGCATCGGCATTCTCGGACTGAGCCTGGGCGGATGTGTGGCCGCGTGCGTAGCCGGGCGCTCCCGGAACGTCAAATCCACCGTACTATGGGCTCCCGTCGGCAAACCCGACGAGGACTTCCAAAGGATCATAGACGAACGCTACGTTGCGATGGACGATTTTCCGGTAGAGCAAAACGGCTTCCGTTTCGGCTGCGCGTTTTACGAGGAACTCCCCCGAATCCACCCTCAGCGCGAAATCCTCCAGACCCAAGGCCCCGTGCTCGTCGTCTGCGGCTCGAAGGACAAATCGGTATCCCCTTTGCGCTCCGAGGAATATCAGGAGATTTTACAGGATCATGGCCTCCGCTGTGAGCGCATCCTGATCGAGGGCGCCGATCACACCTTCACCCATTCAGAGCACGAACGGATGGCGATTGAGGAGGCGGTGCGGTGGTTTAAAGAAACCCTGTAAATGGCGTTCTCGTGTTGGTGATTAGCGATTGGGGCCTTGTCCGTTGTCCTTCGTCTAACCTCTAGTGCTCTGCCGTGTCTATTTTGGCGGATAGATAAGACCTCCGAGGTCTGCCAGACCTCGGAGGTCTATCATCATCAAACCCATCAACTTAAGCTTGACACAGCCTGAGGCGCACCACGACTGGAATTCCAGCTTAGATAAAGGAGCACAAATGGCAGATTTATCCACAACCTACGTCGGACTCTCCCTG
>MVCQ01000090.1 GCA_002059205.1 Candidatus Latescibacteria bacterium 4484_107 | reverse complement strand
CAACCCTAAACTGCCCACACTGCCGCCTGTTTACCTCGACAAAATGTTTCATCAAAACATGCGAAACCCTTCTACACGGGGATACCATGTTGTTCCCTATCCCTGTTTCAGGTCCCCGCCCCCGCGTATCCTCTGAGATTTTCCCGCAGGGTCTCCACGGTGACTTTGATGACTCCCGTGAGCGGTACGGCCAGGACCATCCCCAGAATGCCCATAAGCTGACTTCCGATCAGCACCACGACCATAATGGCCAAGGGGTGCAACCGGACACTCCGTGACATCACCATCGGCTGGACCAGGATGTTGTCGGTCAGTTGTACGCATGCAAACACGATGGCCACTTTCAGCACCATGCCCATGGAGCCGTCGGTGATCAGCGCAATGACGGAAGCCAGGACGAAACCCATGGTCGGTCCGAGATAGGGGACCATGTTGGTGATCCCCGCAATGGCCCCGATGACCATAAAATAGTTCAGCCCGATGATGCTCAGCCCTGTGATGGCCAATAGTCCGATGATCGAGGCGTCTATGAGTTGTCCCCGGATGTATCCGCCGAGGGGCCGATCCATTTTCCACAACAGATTCAGCGTCATCTCGAAATACCGGTTGGGGACCAAGCGAATCAGGGCGGTCTTCATGCTTCGACCGTCTTTGAGCAGAAAAAAGGTCGCAAAGGGAACGATAATCAGAAAGGTTAAGATCGTCACTACATTGGAAATCATGCCGGGTGCCTGCTTCACGACCATTTCCGCTGCCGTTTTTCCGCGTTTGGCGATCTCCCCGGCCAGGTCGTAGTTTTCCAGCATCGGAATATAGGACTTGAGTTTGTTTTCCCACGTATCCATGGTGTGTTCGATTTTATCGAGATACTCCGGGAAATTGGTGCTGAGACTCTCCAGTTCCGTCCGGATCACCGGCACGAGAAAAACGATCCCCAAAACCAGGGTGAGCAGCACGACGAGATAGATCAACCCAATGGCTCCCGTACGGGAGATGCCGGTGCCTTCGAGACGATTCGTGACGGGGTTGAGCACGTATGCAAACAGAAAAGACAGACCCAAGGGGAAAAGAATGCCCCGCAAGGCATACAGAATCCACACCGCGACGATCCCCACGAGCAGCCCGAGTAAAAGTTTCCCTCCCCGGACGATGCGATCTTGTATATCTACGTTCATGGTTCGATCTCTTCGGGTTCTTCCTCACTAAATTGGGACAATGCTTGCAGCTTTTCGTTGGTCCGCCGAAGTCGTTCGCCCAACAACTTGGACAGGGGCAAAATGATCTTCACGCCCAGTCGGGGATTTCGCTCGATCAGATCCAGCAGGTCCGGCCGAAAAAAACCGATTAACTCCGACGGCTCCATGGCCACGGCGGAGGCCGATCTGGGAGTTTCGTCCAAAAGGGCCATCTCGCCGAAGAAGTCTCCCGTCTCAAAGTGCGCCAAGGTTCGAGCGGAAGGCTTTCCCCAGTCATAAATAATGTCCACCTCCCCGGACCGGATGACGTACATGCCGACGCCCGGTTCGTTTTGCCGGAAAATGACCTCCTGATCCCGGTAGTTCCGCAGGTGTACGATCTGCTCTACCTTCTTCAACTCGCTTCCGCTCAGACCGCTGAAAATGGGGATGCTTTTCAGGATGTCGGAAAGGCTTTTTTCTGCTTCCGGTTTTTTTTTAAAAATGTTTGACCAGAACGCGTCTTCCATAAGCCTAGCTCCTCTTGAAACAATGAAGAATGAAAAATCCCCCAGCCAGGCGCCCCAATTGGGGGAGGGCGGTGAAAAGCATTACTCATTGTTCATTTCTCGTTCACTTCAAGGTGTACGTGAAGGTGATTTCGCCGGTTTGGATGATCTGCTCCTGATCCGGACTCAGCGCTTGAAAACGCCATTGTTTCAGGGCCGCGATGGCGAGGTTCTCTAGGTGGGTGTCCCCTTTTCGCACCGGTTTGGTTTCTCCCACCATGCCATTGGGACGGACCGTGAACCAAATCCGAATGACGGCCTCCCGATGTACCTCGGTGGGGTCTGGGAGCACCTTGCTCAGAATTTCCCGGTTTTTTACTTCTCCTTCTATGGTGAAAGCAGCCTCCACGTCGGCTCCGACCTGCGTGGTCTCTACGCCGCTTCCGGGAGCGATGCCGATGTCCATTTTTCGGTCAAACTGTTTTTTTTCTCCCATGGCGGGAACGGGTTCCTGCTTGCGGAGATAGATCCGTTTCTTCTCAGGAACCGGCATCCGTTTTTCGTCCCCTTCCGAGGTCAAACGTTTTCGGGCCATCCGTTCCTCCTCGGATACGGAGATCGCGGGTTCTTCGATCTCGATCATCCGTTGCTTTGGGATATTAACCTGCTTCGGAGCGCCTCCGCGGGCCTTCTCAGCAGCAGACGGCGTGTGCGCGTGCGGCGCGACGGGAATCGCAAATCCCGAAGGGCCTGGAGAGGCCACCCGGCCCAAATTCAATTCCACAAATTCCGGGGCCTTCGGATGCACCTGAACACAGATCCTGAGCAGGAGGACTCCCAAAAGTCCATGTAAGACGAGGGAAGCCATCACCGCTCCGCCCATCCTCCCCGACGGAGAGAGAGGAAGAACGGGAGAAGGGGAGACCTCCCCCCATTCCCTCTCATGGTTTCTCTCCGCGTCTCTGCGTCTCCCTCTCTCCTGGTCTCCTTGTCCCCCTGTCATTCTTTCTCCCGGGTAGCGATCATAAATTTTTCCGCGCCTGCTTGTTTGGCCATGTCCATCACCCCGACCGCCTGCTCCAGCGATACCCGTCTGTCCGCCCGGATCACGACAATGGGTCTTCCAACGGACCGAAGTTTCACCCTGAGTGCACCCGGAAGTGTGGCGCGGGTGACTTTACGGTCGTTGAGAAAGAGCGATCCGTCCGCCGTAATGGTCACGACGATGCTTTTTTCCGTGCTGACCTCGACGGTCGTCGTTTTCGGGAGCGCGACTTTGATGCCGGGCTGCAGGACAAAGGTCGAGGAAAGCAAGAAAAAAATCAACAGCAGAAAGACGATGTCCGTGAGAGAGATGGCGTTGAAATTCGTCACCTTTTGGCGGTTGGTTTTAAGTTTCATCGCGCGCCTTTCCGCTCAACAGGTCCAACAATTCCTCCGAACCCGTCTCGATCTCGAACACGAAGCGCTGCACCCGACCGATAAAATAGTTGTAGAAAATCAAAGCCGGGATGCCCACGGCCAACCCGGCGGCCGTGGTCACCATCGCTTCCCAGATCCCTCCAGCCAGCACGTCCGCGTTGACGTTGCCGCCTAAGGCCTGAATATCCATAAACGCCCGGATCATCCCCGTCACGGTTCCCAGGAAGCCGATCAGCGGGGCGACACCCGCCACCGTAGCCAGCACCCCGGTGTATTTCTCCAAATGGAATACCTCGGCATTTCCGGCATTTTCCAAGGCCTCCCGAATCCGTTCGCGCTTCTCTTGATGTCGCTCCAAACCCACGCTCAATACGGTTGCGATGGGGCCCTGCGTTTCCTGGCAAATCCGAAGCGCCTTTTCCACATCTCCTGAGGACAGCGCGCCCCGGAGTTTCATAATCAAGCTCGCCGTATTGGTTTTCGCTCGGTGCAGGGTGAGGAATCGTTCGATGATCACCACTACCGCGACCAATGAGCACAGGACGATCGGAAGGATCAACCATCCTCCCTTGCCAACGATGCTCAGCAGATTCAGATTCTCCATGGATTCCTCCGATTTTAGCGTATCCAAAGGGCCGCAATGGCTGCCACTGAGGCACAAAACCACAACGCAAAGACGGGGCGTTGTTTGCTTAAACCCGGTGTCTTCGCGCTATTTGTCAGAAAGCTGGGGGGGCATTTGTCCGGATCAAACTTCCGAAGACTTTCGCTCTGCCTGATTTTGACAAGAAGCATATAGCGCCTGCGGGCTTTGTCAAATAACAAGACTGACAGATAGCCGAAATATATCCTATATCCATTTAAAAGTCAACCCCAAAAAATTTTTTCCGGGAACAAAATTCGGTTTTTTTCCAAAAAGAAAGCCCCATCCATCGTTTCCGGTAGAAGGGGCTTCTTTTTCGATCCAAAGAAACAGCTTACCGGTGCTCGCGAATCCGAGCCGCTTTGCCCTTCAATTTCCTGAGGTAGAATAGTTTGGCTCTCCGAACCCGGCCGGCGCGCAGGCGCTCTATTTTCGCGATCATGGGAGAATGAAGCGGAAATATACGCTCTACGCCGATCCCCGAAGAAATTTTCCGCACGGTGAAGCTCTCCGAGTTGTCGTGGCCCCGCCGTTGCAACACGATGCCCTGAAACAGCTGGAGGCGCTTCTTTTCTCCCTCGATCACCTGTACGTGCACGCAGACCGTGTCTCCCGGACCGAATTCGGGGATGTCGTCCCGCAATTGCCGTTGGGCTACGCTTGTTAAGAGATTCATCTTGGTTCTCCAGATGTGAAGTTGTGGACCCGATTTGGTCTGTCAACCGTGGTGATTGGTGATTGGTGATTAGTGATTGGTCAACCAGGCATTAGGCGTTAGTCGGCGGGTTAGGACACTGAAGGCATAACCAAACTCAGTGCGCTCCGCGTCTCTGCTTCGAACCGCTTCATTTTTATAACGTTGCGCGTTACAAAGCGGCATGGGTAACTGCGGTGAATTCAAGAAAAAGGGAGATTCAAATCCATACAACGGCCATTCCCGCCATCAGCACCAGGAAAAACAGCAGGGAGGGGGAGCATCCTCTTTTTAAGAGCATGAAGCCGAATCCGATGGACAGGAAGAGAATTGTTGGCGTGACCCAGCTTACGGGCTGATCCCCGAAGCTCTTGATCCCGATCAAAAGGCCGAGTGCAAGTGCCCCGAGACGCTCCGTCCATCGAGGCAGGCTTTTGTAAAAGGGGCGGGAAAATTCCTTTGCAATCTGCAACCCCAACCGATGTCCCCGCATCACGCCATAGAACCGGAAACACAGGTGGGGCAGGTTGAACGCCAATAGAAAGACGAGGACTCCCCAGATGCCCCACAACTGGACCGCAGCGACGCCGAGCAACGCCGCCATCGGTCGAAAGCCGTGCCAGAACAGCCGATCTCCCACCGCACCCAGCGGTCCGGATAGGGCCACTTTGATGCGCTCGACGGAATCCTCCGTTCGGTGTTCATCCGAACCCGCGCGCGCTTCCTCCAATCTTGCTACGGTTCCCAACGCAAAGGAGGATACAAAAGGACTTGCGTTGAAAAAACCTAAGTGACGTTTCAGAAAGGCTTTTCGTGCGTCTCCGCGCAACTTGAGGCGATGCAGGATCGGCATCATCGCAAAGGT
This sequence comes from Candidatus Latescibacteria bacterium 4484_107, assembly GCA_002059205.1. Classification (GTDB taxonomy): domain Bacteria; phylum Latescibacterota; class 4484-107; order 4484-107; family 4484-107; genus 4484-107. Next base: position 1,833 of record MVCQ01000090.1, on the reverse strand, counting down.
CCATCCCAGACCCAGCATGCGCTCGTAATTCCACGAAGCCTGAATAAAAAACGAGCGCAATCCCACTCCGATCAAATCCCGTTTCTTTATCTCTGAGGACACTGGCGGACCTCGCTGATGACACGGATCCATCAGCGGCTGTCCGTGTCATCCGTGTTAATATATTTTGTGCGGAATTTTTATGGGTCGTTTACCCTAAAAATCGCACCAACATTCCCATACTTAGTCCAAGGGCGATCCAGGGTGCTAACCGTTTTGTTCCAAATAGTTTCAGACAGACGGCTCCTCCCAGTCCGATCAGCGCCATCACGGCGATGGCAAATCTGTCTTCACGCACCGGGGGAAGACAGCCAGCGACAGCAGACACGAACAAGCCTCCCGTCACTGTTCCGAGAAGGTTCAGGCATGCGCCCCGAACAAACGAAAATCCTACGCCGCATCCATGACAGAGCGACACCCGAAACGAGTGCCCCGACTGTGCTGCGACGTCCGCCTTTCGGATCAGGAAGCCGTTCAGCTTCCGAACGCCAACGGTCATCCGGGACCCGAGAAGGCCTATCGGGAGCACCACAGCGAGAGATAGAAGCGTCGCGCTCGGACGCGCTATTCCGCATTGTTGCATCGCCCAGATGGCCGCCCCAGCGGCCGCCACGCCCGCCATGTTTGAGTCGAAGAACCGGGAGGCTCCAGCGGGCACGGTTCCGATCCAGTCCAGCGCGACGAGCCCACCTAAAAGCGCCACGATCCAGAGCGTTTCCGACATGGCCCCTTTCTTAAAGTTCGTTCAGGGAGGCGCTCCACAAAGCCCGCATCGTCTCTTGTGCTTCCGAAGGCGCTCCGGCGGGAGCGACCTTTGCGGCAGGAGGCCGGAACACGGCGATCGCGATGCAGATGTCGCTCTCCTGATCAAACATGAAGGCAATCCCCAGTTTCACATAGGTGAACATGTAGGCGGAGAATTCGGGCATGGGCTCGGCGCGGAAGTCCTCCCCGTATTTTCGCTTGACCTGAGAAGCGACCGCCCCAAGCCAAATCCCCCGCTCCGTTATGCCGGAGTACGGAGGGACGACCATGATGAACCGGACCCGGTTGTTTTCGTCGAACTGGACGACAGCGGCATCATAGCGGAAACTTCCGTCTTCATCAATGGAGAGGGGTTCACCGACTTCATCGATCACGTCTCCCCTGGTGAAACCGATCTCGATGTCCTCTATGCTTTTTCCGGCGACAATACCTCCTCCGGGGCCGGATAGTCCCGCCGCGAAGATGCCGATCGAGACGCAGATGTTGTTCTCATCGAGGGAGAACGCGATCCCGGAATCTTTATACCAATAGGCGGGGAATTCGTCTAAGTTCTTGATCGTATAGTCGGTCCCGTACTTATCCACGATCTGAGAAGCCGGAGTTCCAAGCCCAATGCCTCGCTCTGTGATGCCGGGATAAGGCTCCGCCGCCAGAATTACATAGGTCCGCCCGTTTTCATCGAACCACGCGCCGATCCCGGAGTGATACCAAAAGTCGCCGTCCTCGTCTCGTTCATCCGGAGGGCCCAATGTTTCGATTACCTGGTCCTTTGTGAAACCGAGTTGGACGCCATCTATGCTCTCCCCCGCGATGATACCTTTTCCGGGGCCGGATGACCGCACCGTGAAGGACAATTCAGCGGTGTTGTTGGTTTCGTCCGACTCTCCCAACACATCTTCGGTGTCTAATCTGAACTCCGCTGTGTGCGGTCCGGCTTCAGCCGTCCATTGATACCAGAGGATTCCAGTCTCCTTGGCCGGCCTCGACACGTCTTCGAGATAGCCTACCAGGGCGCCGTCAAGGTAAACT
>MVCQ01000089.1 GCA_002059205.1 Candidatus Latescibacteria bacterium 4484_107 | reverse complement strand
TTATTTAGCGCCCGGGAAACCGTACTGTGACTCACGCCGACGGCTTTCGCTATATCTTTAATTGTAACGCTCAAGAGAACCGTTTATGAAAATCTGTGTAGAGGCATAAACCCAAATTCACACGTGTGCATTATTTCTACGGAAAAGCAATATACACCCTTCCTTACGAAATGTCAAGAAAAAAATAGCTCTTGGGGGTGGAAAAGTTGGAAGAAAAGTTGGAAAAATTTATTTTTTTTACTCCGCCCCGCTCTATGCTGCGTTTCAGACCTCGGAGGTCTAAAATTCAGGAAAGCCCCATCCCTTTCATATTCTCCAGGCTGATCTTCAGGCTTTCGAGGGGATGCCGCTGGCACACGTCCTGTTCCACAAGATACCATTGGGTTCCAGCTTCTCTGCACGCAGAAAGAATGGCGTCCCATTCGAGATTCCCCTCGCCCACCTCCATCATGATCTGTTTATTGTCCTGGATCCCCATATCCTTCAGGTGGAGCAAAGGCAGTCTTCCCTTGAGCTTCCGGCACCAAGCCGCCGGATCTCCCCCGCCGTACTGAACCCAGTAGGTATCTATCTCCGCCTGGAGATACGCCGGGTCGCTCTCCTCGTAGAGAATCTCCAGACCGATTCGGTCGCCGTACTTTTCGAACTCGCTCCCATGATTATGATAGGACAGAGTAATTCCGTGCTCCTTCAAAACCTTGCCCACTTTCGACAACTCCCGGGCAACCGCTTTATATCCTTCCTCATTGTGATATTCCGAAGCGAGCCCCGGACAGGCTACGTGGGATGCGCCCAGCATCTTGTGATCCTCGATCACCCGCCCGGTTTCCTTCACCAACACATCGTATCCGGTATGCGTGGCGCAGGCCACCAGCCCCTCATCGTCCAGAATTTTCCTCAAGTCGCGGGGAGCGATCGGACCGATGCCGGAAACCTGCACCGCCTCGTACCCGATCTTCCTCAGTTCGCGCAACGTCTTTATGATGTCCTTGGGGGTCTTCATATAGTCCCGAAGGGTGTACAACTGGGCTCCGATGCTCGTGTTTGCCATGACCTGTTTCTCCTTTCGAGGGATGAATAAACAAGTGGGTATCTTGGTACGGGAGTGAAGCGCATACAGCAAACTTCGTCCCGATCACTTGGAAGGGCTATCCAGGAATGAACCGATTGGCGCATTAGTATAAACATATTGTAAAGGGAGTGCAAATCCCCTTTAGGCTATTCAATAAGGATTATCTATGGAAAACTTCAATTTTTTTTCTTTTTTGCTTATTTTCGTGGAATGATAAAAAATATTCTTCGTCCTCCGGAACATGCGCATAGTCTCGAGATACTTATTATCGGATGAATCGTTTCACAGCAAGCTTTTCCCGGAACTCCAAAGCGGCTCCATCGCGTTGACATTGCCTCGTAGCGCTTTGAGAGGAGGGATGAAAAAAACTTGCCTGGTGGCAAAAAAAGGCGTATCTTTGCAACGCGTTTGGTTCGCCTCTCTGTCGGACGCATAGAGGGCAAGCCGTCTTTGTATATCAATTCGGTCAAAGCCGGCCGCAGATCCAAACGGGAACATCGGGCGAGCGGGGCCACGCAAGCCCTTTCACGCATCCTACGGGTGCTTCGGGTGAACCTGAATTATTCATAAATCTGTGGTTCCACAAAATGTTTGCCCGTGAGGGAGCCCGGGTCATGCTGGCAGCACGCACGGAATCGCAGTTGGAGGAGGTGGCCCGGAAGATTACGGACGACGGCGGAACGGTGCGGACGATCCCTACGGACGTGTCGAAGCCGGAGGACCTGCGGCGGATGGTGAAGGAGGCTGGTTCCGCGTTTGGGCGGCTCGACATACTGGTGAATAATGCAGGCGTCACGTGGTTCGGAAAAAGCGTGGAGGAAGGAACGGAGGAGCTGTATGATCGGCTAATGGATACCAATCTGAAGGGGATGTGGATGGGGTGTCACTACGCTGTACCGGAGATGAAGAAGGCCGGCGGCGGAGCCATCCTCAATATCGCGTCCGTGCATGGTGTGATGGGCTTCAATCGCCAATCGGCTTATGCCGCCTCGAAGGGGGGCATCATTGCCGGATCGAGATCGCTGGCTGTAGAGTTGGCCCCGTTCCATATCCGGGTCAATGTGATCTCCCCGGGAGCCATCCGGGTTCGGGAGCCGGTGGACCAGGTCGTTCAGCGGGTCGGCGAGCAGTTTCGGGCGGAGTTTCTGGCCCGATTCGGGGATCGCATGCCGAACATGAGAATGGTTTTTCAACCCCTGCCTATCGTGGGCGTGCCGGAGGATATTGCGTATTGTGCGGTGTACTTGGCCTCGGACGAAGCGCGTTTTGTAACGGGGGCGAACTTCATGGTGGATGGCGGACTGACCGCACAGATGGCGCAGATGAAGGAAGCTGATCCGGAGGTAAAGGAGAAACGTCGAAGGCTGTCCGAGGAAATCCAAGCGTGGATCGCGGAAAAAGAAAAGGAGAGAGGGAGAGGGGGCGTTGAAGGCTGAAGGTTGACTGGTGGGAAGTGCAAAATGCAAACCCTGACTTCTCCCAGGAAACGCTTTTGTAATTCCCTGCTACGGAAGGAATTCTAAAATGGGAGTTTTTGGCTCCCAGGAACCACGTCTGTGTTTCCTTATGAAAGAATTATGCGCGTCCCCTCCGCGCATAATGGAAATGTTGGCTTCTGACCCCTGACTTCATGATTTCCAAAATGATGGAGACGATTATGGCTGAACCGAGAGATCCGGCCATTCGGGTAATGATGCTTCCCCGCGATACGAATGGTTTGGGGACGATCTTTGGGGGAATCATTCTCAGCTATCTGGACCTGGCCGGCGAAATCGAGGCACGGAGGCACGGCCCCAGGCGTTTCGTGACGGTAGCCATGCGGGAGGTGATATTCTCCGCGCCGGTGTACGTGGGGGATGTGGTGAGCTTTTACGCGCGCACCGTGCGGGTGGGACGCACCTCGGTGACCGTGCAGGTGGAAGTGGAAGCCGAGCGGCGGCACATGACCGGAGAAATCGTCGGGGTGACAAAGGCGGAAGTGGTGTACGTGGCAGTAGATGAAACGGGAAAATCCATTCCGGTCAAAGACGAGGACGCGTAAAATGGGTGAGAAGCCTCAAAGGTGGAAGCCAGAATTTTCCGGCCAGGGACAAAAAAATACTAAAGCTCTCTATCCTTCTTCCGATAACCAGTACGAAGGCTACTTCCGTTCCCGCTTTTTCGGGTCACCTCCTGCCGTAAGCGGGCGTCTCCGATCGTACGAGACGCCATGATCGCTTTGGCGATTCAGGAAGCGTTCATCCAGGAAAGCTTCGCGAGATTAGAGCGTTACGAGAGAAACGCACGAAGGAAGGGAGTAGCAATCAAAAAAAATGGGAGCGTATATTAAAAAAGGGCTTGCTTTCAAGGAGATTATTTCATATATTCAGTGATATAAAAAAGGGCTTGTTCCACGAAAAACCTTTAACAAGTACAAGATGAAGGTTGTCCCCCAATGCTGAGGTGCTTGCCGTGACCCTCCCTGTGAGGCAGCGAGGCCAATACGCGGCGGGCGACTGTAAAATCCTTTACTCCTCAATGTCGTTGGAGAGCGTTTTTCGCGGAGAGCCCTTTTTTACTGAACGGTCGTTGAAAAATCAACGGCCGTTTTTTTGTGCCTGCGCGTGCAGGGGACAAGTCCATCGTCGCGCAGCACACAGCCTTTTTCCTTTTGTTCGGCACATTCCTCTTGACACGTTCCCCTGTATGCGCTATATTCCATGGCATTTCTCCGTATCCTTCTATCGCACCGAACTTCTTGCCGGAGGAGGCAGACATGGGTTTTTTTGAAAAGCTGAAAGCAGCGAGTCGAAAGCGCCAAAGTTTGCTCTGCGTGGGGCTGGACACGGATCCGGATCGGATTCCTCCCTCGTTGAAGGGGGATGTGTTGGCTTTCAATCGGGCTATCATCGAGGCCACGTCAGATCTGGTCTGCGCCTATAAACCCAACATCGCGTTCTACGAGGCGATGGGTACGCAGGGTTGGCGCAACCTGCGAAACACGATCCGTGCCGTGCCGCAGGACATCCCCGTCATATTGGACGCCAAGCGGGGCGACATCGGCAACACGGCCCGCATGTATGCCAGGGCTTTCTTCGAGGAATTGGGAGTGGACGCGGTAACCGTGAACGCCTATATGGGTTACGACGCGGTAGAACCGTTTTTGGCCTATGAGGGACGGTGCGCATTCATCCTCTGCCTCACCTCCAATGCAGGCTCGGCGGACTTTCAGCGGCTGCGCTGCGAGGGAAAACCGTTGTATCGCTGGATGGCAGAAAAAGCGGTGGCGTGGAACGAACGGGGCGCTTGCGGGCTGGTGGTGGGCGCCACTCATCCGGAGGAATTGCGGGAGATCCGGGACACGGCTCCAAAGTTGCCTTTTCTGATCCCAGGACTCGGCGCCCAGGGCGGTGACGCAGCGGCGACGGTGCGGTTCGGGACGGATGCAAACGGGGAAGGAGCGATTCTCAATTCCTCGCGGGGGATCCTGTATGCGTCGAACAGAGCGGATTTTGCGGAGGCCGCGAGGACGGCGGCGGAAAACCTGCGGGAGGCGATCCATCAAAGCCGGAAGACGAAGTAGTCTGACGCGCGGAAATCAACGTTATTCGAAATCCGGAAGGCAGGCTTTCTACCCTCAAGTTTGGAGCCAATTTTCAATCCTTATGCCACTCACAAAGCTAAAATGGTGATCACGGGATAGAACGATAAGACCATTTACCCGAGCCACAACAGCAATCTTTTGCATCGGCAGAGGGGATAGGCAATCCTTTGGCTTTCTGCTCTGCCTGGATACGCCCGAACTCCTCAGCAGCCCGATGGTCATACTCCCACGATAACCTCATCGAGAACTCCCAAAAGGCGGGCTAAATTGACTTCCCGTCTCTGGCTCGCATAAGCCGCGAAGTGGAGTTCTCCCAATACGGTCATCGAAATTCTGAATCGATCCCAGCTGGCCCGGGCCAACTCAACACGACTGATCACAGATTCTTCCCCATCGAAAAAAGTGGTGAACTGGGGCCATGAGGCTTTTGCAAAAACAGGATCCAATGAGAGTGCTTCGTCGCTTTGCTCCCCGCAATGACAATAACAAAGCCATGCTGCCATTGCGAGCGATAGCGAAGCAATCTCGTTTTTCGGACTTTTGCAAGAGGCTCGTACATAAAATAAAATAGCCGCCTTCCGTAAAAGGCGGCTATTTTTATGTATCCTAATCTAACCGTTTACAGCACACCGAATTTTTCATAAACCTCGTCAATGGGCATCCCGGCCGCGAGCTGTTCGCGCTGCTCATTCTCCTTTTTGAACGTGGCCTCCACACGCAGCAGCACTTCGTCCACTAAATCCTTGGGGATCAGCTGCACCCCGTCGTTGTCCCCGAAGATGAAATCTCCGGGATTGACCGTAACATAGTGGGTCAGGTGTCCGGGCAGAAAGATGGGACGGTTGATGTCTATGATCTCCCAGCCATAGAAATAGTTGGGCCGCGTGCCGAAACAAAACACGGGGAAGTCAGGCATTTTCAGGACATACTGGGTATCGCGGCAGTTTCCGCTATGGAGCAGACCGCGGCAGCCATGGGCGTACGCCAACTGGCAGCTCATCTCTCCAAACTGGGCCGGCTGCATATCCCCGCCGCAGTCAAAGCAGAGCACGGTGCCGTCTTCGAGTTCTTGCACCGTTCGCATCATTCGCTTCTGAGGATGCTCCACCGTGCCCTCCGCCACGCCGGGCTGGTTGCTCGCTCCGATCAGGGAGTGGAGTTTGACCGGCAGCGCGCGCCCTACCAGCTGCATGCCCTGACGCAACGGTTTGAAGTCGGCGGAGAAAATGTTGTCGCTCACCCCGAGACTGTGCACCGCATCCGAGACGCACCCGCCGTATCCGGCTTTCTTGAAACGCGCGATGCGTTCCAGGTCGGTGATATTCAACTGGCGTATTTCCTTTTCGGCCATTGTCGAGTCTCCTTTGTCAATTCTAAAAAAATGAATTTTCCCGCAGAGCGCGCAGAAATTGCAGAGAAAGGCAGAAAAAAGTTTCGTGCTTTCCGACCTCTGATCGCTGATCGCTGTCTTCTGTTCTTACAGCTTCACCCGTTCGGCCCAGAGAACGTGCTTTCGAGCCAGTATCTGCTCCAGCAGGGCATCCGATACCGGGCTGTCCAGATTGAGCACCGTGATCGCTCTGCCGCCGACCTGTTCGCGTCCCCAGGACATCCGGGCGATGTTGATGCCGCTTTCGCCCAAGAGGGACCCGATCCGGCCGATCACGCCGGGCACGTCTTCGTTCCCACAGATCAGCATATCCCCCTCGGGAGGCGCTTCGCAGTGGTATTCGTTGATCCGCACGATGCGCGGGTCGTTCTTTCCAAAGAGCGTTCCGGCCACGACGCGTTCTTCCCGATCCGTGGTGCAATGAATGGTGATCAGATTGGTAAAATCTTCGTGCTCGCCACTTCGGATTTCGTCCACTTTGATCCCCCATTCCCGGGCGATCACGAGCGCGTTGACGAAGTTGATCGGCATATCGGATATTTTTGACAAAAGACCGGTGAGGACCGCGGAGGTGATCGGGGCGATGGGATAGTCCAGAATATTCCCCCGATACTCGATGGAAACGGCGGTTAAGCGGCCCTTGCTCAATTGGGCCTGAAGGTGTCCGATTTTTTCTCCGAGTTCGATGTAAAAACGAATTTTCTGATACACCGAACGCTCTATTGGCGGCAGGTTGATCGAATTGCGCACCGAGCCGGTCTTGAGGAAATCCGCGATCTGCTCGGCGATCTGAATGGCCACCGCAACCTGCGCCTCTTCGGTGGAGGCGCCGAGATGCGGCGTGCAGATTACTTCCTCCCGCGCCAGCAGCTCCCGGTTCTCCGGCGGTTCGCTCTCGAACACGTCGAGCGCGGCTCCGGCCACCTGACCGCTTTCCAGGGCACGCAGCAAGGCGCCTTCATCTACTATGCCGCCCCGGGCGCAGTGGATCAGCCGGACTCCTTTTCGGCACCGGGCGAATTGCGCATCGGATACAAGATGCCGCGTCTCGTCGGTCAGGGGTGCGTGGATGCTGATGTAATCTACGCGGGGCCATAATTCGTCTAAGGAGATCCGTTCCACGCCGATTTTGGCGGCCGCGTCCGACGAGAGAAAGGGATCGAACGCGAGCACCTCCATCCCGAACGCCCGCGCCCGCAGCGCCATCTCGCGTCCCACTTTGCCAACGCCGATGATGCCGAGCGTTTTTCCGTGCACTTCCACTCCGGTGTATTTTTTTCGATCCCATCTTCCGGCCTTGAGCGAAGCCGCGGCCTGGGGGATATTTCTGGAGAGCGCCAGCAGCATCGAAAAGGCGTGCTCCGCAGTGGAGATGGTATTGCCTCCGGGCGTGTTCATCACTATGATACCGCGTCGGGTCGCGGACGGGACGTCTATGTTATCCACGCCGGCTCCGGCTCTTCCGATCACTTTCAGATGGGTCGCGGCCTCGATGATCCCGGACGTCACCTTCGTGGCGCTTCGGACTATAAGTCCCTCGTAGGCTCCGATAATATCCTTCAGTTCTTCCGGAGACAGGCCCGTTTTGGTATCCGATTGAATGCCGGCCTGCCGCAAAATTCCGGCGCACTCCGGCGCCAGACGGTCGCTGATTAAAACGCTCAAAAAAGGCCTCCTGTCTGAGGGGATGGATGTACGTGAATGCGAGAGGGGTTGTCTTGACTTTGTGAGATTGAAGCGAAAATTTCAGATGTTATTGAAGAAAACCGCTGATTTT
>MVCQ01000088.1 GCA_002059205.1 Candidatus Latescibacteria bacterium 4484_107 | reverse complement strand
AAGCGAATATGAAAGAAAAAGGGGTTGTGCTGCAACTCAATCAGAGAGTTGATGCGATCAAAGGCGCCGGTCGCGTGCAAGGCATAGCCCTGTCTTCCGGCGAGGAAATAGACGCGCAGATGGTGATTGTTTCAGCGGGCACTCGCTGCAATATTGAATTGGCCGAAAAGGCGGGTCTGGCGTCTGGAAAGTTTGGACTGAAGGTCAACGAATATTTACAAACGTCAGACCCCGACATATACGCCGGCGGAGATATGGTCGAATATCCGGGTCACGTCACCGGCAAGCCGATGCTTGGCCAACTGCGGCCGAACGCGGTGATTGCCGGGAGGGTAATCGCAAAGAATATCCTGGGATACGAGATAAAGTATCCGCCTTTTATTAACAGCTTCGCCACCAAGTTTTTTGACAAAACGATTGCGGCCGCAGGCCTTACAGAATCGCAAGCTCAAAAGGAAGGCATCGAGGTGATCAGCGCCAAACAGACGTCCGCCAGCAAACATTCCATGATGAGGGAGCGTAAACCCTATACGGTCAAACTCATATTCGACAGGCAAAGCGAGAAGCTCATTGGCGGGCAAATAGTGAGTGACAGCGAATGCCCGGTGAAGTCTATTGACGTCATAGCGTTGGCAATAAGGACCGGTCTAAACGTTTTGGATTTGACCACGTTGCGCTGCGCGGGGCAGCCGGAATTGTCTCCGGATCCGGGTATGGAGCCGATTGCCCTGGCGGCGGAACGGGTGTTCAAGGCATTGCATACGAGGTGACCACCCATGGAACCCGCTGTAAAAACGTGGTTGGCACGCCAGGCGCGGGCGTTTTTGAGAAGAGTGGGACTTAAAGAGGGTCAGACGGTTCTGGATTTCGGCTGCAATAAGGGCAACTATACCATTCCCGCCTCGGAGATTGTCGGCCCCCACGGAAAGCTATACGCTTTGGACAAGGAGCGTGACATACTGAGCGATCTGCAACGGAACCTACAAAAGCGAGGGATCCATAATGTCGCATGCATCGAGGTTTCGGAAAACGACGAAATTCCTTTGCCAGCCGGTTCTGTGGATGTGGTTCTGCTCTACGATGTATTACATCGCGGCTATTTCCCGCAATGTCACGAAAGGAAACGGAATCTGATGAAGGTGCACAGGATTCTAAAATTAGGGGGTCTCCTTTCCTTCTATCCCACCCATCTCAAGCAGTATGGCATGACATTGGCAAAGGCCATAGATGAAGTTACGTCCGTGGGGTTTGAGCTCAAAGGCCGGGCATACAGAAGGCTTGTTCACGATGACAGGCTTGTAAGAGGGAATATTTTCAGCTTCACCAGGAAAATTCAGGCCAACAAGCTGCGTTGATGGCTTGCAGGGGGACCGGAGGTTTTTCTCTAACGACCCGGGTAAGTCCTCAGCCAAAATGATCTTCTTTTGCTCACCGCAGAGTCCGCGGAGTTCGCAGAGGGATGAAAGCGAGAAAGTGAGACAGTGAGCCCCCTCCTACTTTCACAGGGAGTTTCTCTGCGGTCTCTGCGGTGCGGATTATAAGAAGTTAAGTCTGTCCACCTACTGAAGGGGGATGAGAACATGGAACTCGAAAAGATACAAGAGAAAATAAGGCACAGGCTTGGGGAGGTAACATCTGTTCTGGACGTGGGCTGCGGGAGCGGCGATCTTGTGGGGTTCCTCGCCGAGCATGTGGCTCAGGAAGCGCTTGGCATTGACATCCAGAGCGAGGGTTTCCATAAAAAAGTAGCGTCCTCCAAGGATGGAACCCCCCACTCCGCCGGATGTGTGAAAGGCGATGCTCGTTCTATGGAGGCTTTCCCTAATGAACGATTTGATGCGGTGGTCACCGCGCATGCGTTCCACGAATTATCCGATCCGGAAACCGCTTTATCTGAAATAAGAAGAGTCTTAAAATTAGGCGGAACATTGTTCATAGCCGACTTTACAAAAGGGGAAACGCGATGGGATGAGCACTATTATACTCCGGAGGAAGTAGAAGCGTTGCTGGAGAAAGCCGGCTTTACCGATGTAGAAGTGGAAAAAGTTCCCGATGTGTACTTTCTGTTTGCCACTGGAAGAAAGTAATGCTTTCAAACAAAAAGGAGGGATAATTATGAGTACATCAAAATCTCAACCGAAAATACTTGTTTTCACCTCGCCCGGTTGCAGTTGGTGCGGGGCGGTGAAGCGTTATTTGCGGGAGCGTCGGTTCCGATTTCGGGAAATTGACGTCGCCAAAGATGCGGACGCGGCGAGAGACCTTGCCCGTCGAGGGCATCGGGGTGTTCCGGTTGTGATGATTAATAATCACCCGGTGGTCGGTTTCGATAAGGAAAAAATCAATCGGCTGCTGGGCATTCGATAGCAGAGAGAGGAGAGCCCCCATGAAACTCAAGCCATTAGATGAACGCATCGTAGTGGCGCGTATGGAGGAAGAAGAAACCAAGTCCGGACATATCATTATCCCGGATACGGCGAAAGAAAAACCAAGAATAGGCAAAGTGATTGCCGTAGGTACCAGCGAGGAGCTCCAAGAAGCGGTGAAAGTCGGGGATAAAGTTCTGTATGGCAAGTATGTAGGCGATGAAATAAAGTTGGAGGGAAAAGAGTACCTCATTGTCGAGCGGGATGACATTCTCGCAATTGTGGTGGACTGAGGAGGAACGTGGCCGGGGATATAAAGACGTATCTCCGGTCACGCCTGCGTTTAGATTCTCTGTTTTGTCCCTGTAACGTAGCGCTCAGAGAGAATCCCGTGAAAAGGGAACGCCTAATAGCTGAAGAGGGATAGCAGGGTGGTCCAGGAAGAGAAGAGGGGAAAACATGGAGGGGAAGACGCGGATTGTTGTTCCCACCGATGATGGGGTCCATATCTATAAAGGAATGTTGGGTAAGGCTGAAAGATGGTTTATTTATGAAATGGGAAACGGAGTGAAGATCCATTTAGTAGAAAAAAGAGTGAATCCTTATGTCAAGACCATGCAGCACTTGAAGACGTTGGATGTGTATGAGTTAATTCGAGACACAACGATTATTGTAGCCGGTTATATTGGTCGGAAAGGCGTAGAAAGGTTAGAACAAAGAGGCATGAAAATATTTTTTCGTAAAGGGAGTATTTGTGAGGCGCTGACCGCCCTCGTGGAGAGTGGAGCACTCGCAGTATAGTGCTGCGGAAATATGAGAGAAAAAGTGAAAGGAGAGTGAAAACCAATGGCTAACCCTATCTCGGAAGAAGCGGTTCGCAAGGCAGTGGCGCAGGTAAAGCATCCTGCTGTTGATCGTACGTTGGTTGATCTGGGGATACTCAAGGATATCGCCGTCCAGGGAAATGGCGTTAAAATTACGATGGCCTTTCCCTTCGCCGGCATTCCCATAGAGGATCAACTCGTAGGTAGTGTCCGAGAGCCGATAGAGAAGCTGGGGGCGGAAGTCGAGGTGGAAACAACGCTGATGAGCGAGAAAGAACGGCAAGATTTTTTAGCGATGGAGCAGGAAAGCTGGCGGGGCTGAAGCTCTTGTCAAAAATATAGAGCGTCCTGATTACATTCCCGCAGAGAACTACCTCGCCATGCTCGATGAAGGATGGCGTTACCGTACGTATGGAGGGTTGAAATGACTACCAATGTAACGGGGGTTGTTCTAAGACAAAAGGGGTATTGGATGGGCTGGCCGGGAGCGGCCTATCCGGTGGACCAGTACGAGAGGGAATATCCCGAACAGGCTATGAAGATGGGTGATGAGGTCGGGGTTTCCGTAAAATTCGCTGAAACGGTCTATGATGAAAAGGGGATGGCGAAGTTCCTAAAAGGCCTTAAGGCTCATCCCCCTGATGGCGTTCTGGTGATTCCCCTTTCGATGAGTATGTGGGAACTTGTGGATCAGATCACCGCTGCGGGGCTACCGACGGTGGTTTTTGCCTCCATTGGAACGGCCTTCACCCAGCATGTGAGGGAACGGTCGAGGAAGAAGGGCGTTTACCTCCTCTCTTCGCTCGATTTCGAGTCGGTGAGGACGGGGCTGAAAATGATCGGCACGAAGAAAAAGCTCACGGCCGATAGGATGCTTGTCCTCAAAGGGGATGCGAAGAAGCCGGTGGACACGGTGGTGGAGAACCTGAGCATAAAGCTCCGGACCGTCGGAAGACAGAAGGTCGTTGAGGCGTACGAGAAGGTCGGTGAGACGGAAGCGGTGCAGGAGATCGCGGAGGAATATAGGAAAAACGCCAAAAAAACGGTCGAGCCGACGCGAGAAGATCTCATCAAGTCTGCCAGGATGCTTGTGGCGTGTAAGAACCTGTTGGCCGAGTACGAGGCGACGGCTATCACGATGGACTGTCTGGGATTGGTCGGCTTACGGCTCATTGACACGACCCCCTGCATGGGATTCTCCAAGCTGAACGATGAGGGAATTCCTGCAGCCTGCGAGGCGGATCTCGATGCCCTGTTAACGATGCTTCTTCTGAAGCACTCGTTCGGGAAACCCTCTTTCATGAACGACCCGGTTCCGGAGACGGTGAAGAATATCCTGGTGGCCGCGCATTGCACCAGTGCTACAAGGCTGGACGGATATGGGGCTCCATCCGAGCCTTTCATCCTGAGAAGCCATTCGGAGTCGAACATCGGGGTCTCGATGCAAGTCCTCTGGAGAGCGGGGCAGGAGATCACGCTGGCAAAGTTCCAGGGCCCAACGAAGATGCTGGTCGGCTCAGGGACCGTTCTTGGGAATGTGGATACGCCTCCTGCGGGTGGATGTCGGACCTCCGTAGAGGTGAAGATGAAAGGGGTGGAGGATGTGCGCGACGTAAAGGGTTTCCATCAGTTGCTTATGTACGGAGACCACGCCAGAGAATTAGAGGGGCTGTGCCGACTGCTGGGTATAGAAGTGATCCAGATGTGAGGTTATTTTTGTTGGCCAAGCCTGGTTATCCCGTGTGGATGTTGATACAGAAACCGACGATGAACGTGTGATGAAAGATGAAAGTAGCAAGATAAAAGATAAAAGATAGAAGATAAAAGTTCTCTTCCCCCCCCTTTTATTTTTCTACTTTTATCTTTTATTTTGTTTCTTACGGCCATTGTCTGTTGTCGTATCAGCGGAGCGGGGATAAGGAGTCTGAAGGGGAGATGAATACTATGGAGAATAGGGAGATAAGGCAAGTAGGACCGGCTTCTAAGGTCATCCCGAAGATGGAAGTCGCTTTTGTACGACGCAAGGATGAATATGGGATGTGGTGGCCGGGTGCTATCTATGACGGAGAGGCCGCACTGGAGAAGTACACGGAGCGGCTTCTCCAGGCGGGGCGGGATATGAAGGTTGAGATTGGCCTGCGCCCAGAGCCAATTTATGATAGGACGGAGGCCAAGCAATGGGTGGACCAATGTCAGGCCAGAAAGCCTGATGGCCTTCTCCTCATCCTTTTGGACAGGCAGCAGCATGCGTGGCCGACGGCAGCTATGGCCATGGAAAGCGGGATCCCCACTGTGATTTTCTCGCCTGTTGGAACGGCTTTTACAACGAACACCGCCGGTTTATCGAGAAAAACGAACAGCGTCATCTATTCGACGGACTCTTTTGAACAAGCGGTGTACGGCATGAAAATGATAAAGGCTCATAGAAAGCTTAAGGAGACCCGGCTGATCGTCTTGAAGGGCAGCGAACGCAGGACGTCCATGCTTCCGCAAATTGGGATGGATATCCGCACTATCCCGGCGAAAACGTTTCTCGATGCATACAGGGCCATGCCTTTTAGCGATGAAATAAGGGCTATTGCCGCAGATTATTTGAAGAAGGCGACGAAGGCTTATGGTCCGACGGAGCAAGACGTCTTGAACGGGGTGAAGGGATATGCTGTTGCACGGACGATATTGGAGCAAGAAGAAGGTGACGCGATCACTATGGATTGTCTGGGCGCGCTGGGGACAAGCGAGGTCAGCTTACCGTGCCTCGCATGGTCCAGGATGAACGACCAGGGAGTTCCCGCTGCATGCGAGGCGGATTTGCAGGCCTCTGCCACGCAGGCGCTTGTTCAATATCTTTTTGAGAAACCAGGATTTCAGCAAGATCCGGTGCCTGAGACGCTTAGGGGAAACCTTATCGGAGCGCACTGCACCTGTCCGACAAAACTAAACGGATTCTCGGCAGCCTCTGAGCCGTTTTATCTTTCTTTTCATCA
>MVCQ01000087.1 GCA_002059205.1 Candidatus Latescibacteria bacterium 4484_107 | reverse complement strand
TCCTCGAGGCGCTCGTACTTCGATTCGGCCAAGCGATGATAGGGCAGAAGCTGCACCCGAATCCGATCTCCATCGAGCGACGACAGAAACCGTCCGGCGGCCTCGACATCCGCTTCTCCGTCGGTGTATCCCGGCACGATGGGCATCCGAATCCAAACCGACGCGCCCGCGCCCGAAAGCTTCTTCAGATTGTCCAGAATTCCCCGATTCGATACGCCCGTATAAATCCGATGCCGCGCCTCATCCACAAGTTTCAGGTCGTAGAGAAAAAGATCGGTTACCTTCAAAAAACGCTCCAATACCTCCCATCGCACGTACCCCGATGTATCGAGCGCGGTATGAACGCCCGCCTCCTTTGCACGCTTCAACAGCGCAAAGACAAACGCCTCCTGCATCATCGGCTCGCCGCCGGAGACGGTCATCCCGCCGCCGGAATGTTCGTAGAAAGGGCGGTCCTTCTCTACCTCCGCCATCACGTCCTGTGCGGTCACCTCCCGACCACATTTCACCGTGGCCTCCGCATAGCAGACCTCCACGCACTTATAGCAATGCCGACAGCGATCTCGGTCGTACACCCGTTTTCCGTCCTCGATTCGCAGCGCCCCCGACGGACACACTTCGAAACATTTTTCGCATCCGATGCAGCGCTGCCCGTAATACAAAATTTCCGGCTCGCGTTTCCACGATTCCGGGTTGTGGCACCACGCACACCGCAGCGGACAGCCCTTCATAAACACCGTCGTCCGAATGCCCGGGCCGTCGTGTACCGCAAATTTTTTGATGTCGAAAATCAACCCTTTTAACAATGCCGCCTCCCTACCCCTTTTTTACCGCAGAGTGCGCGGTGAATAAAGGGCGATCACAAGGATCGCGCCCTACGGGCTGCGATTTAGGCTTCACGCTTCACGTTTTACGGATTCTGTCACCGTGTCCCCGTGGCCTTTCCGTGACAGTCATCTCTTTCTCACAACGCATAAATCTCCGCATCCGTCAACATCGCCATGCCCGACTCCCGCAGACGCGCCTCCGCTTCCGCCATCCGCGCCACTTCCACCACCAGCACGGCCCGCTTCCGATCCTCGACCACAAACCCGTATGCATCCTCCATATTGATCCCCGCCCGGCTGAGCACCTTCGCAATGGTATGCAATCCTCCGGGCCGGTCCTCCATCGGAATGGCGAGAATCTCCTTCTTCAGCGCGGAAATCCCCTTGCCGCGCAAGGCTTCGTACGCCGCATCCGGTCGGTCCACCAGCAGCTTGATCACGCCAAATTCCTCCGAGCTCGACACGGTGATCGCCCGGATATTCACCTGGGCCTCCGCCAATACGCCGGTCACACGCTCGATCCGGCCCGGTTTATTTTCCGCAAATACCGAAATCTGATGCGCCATCGTATCCTCCCTGCCCCCTTCCCCGTGAAACGTAAAACGTGAAACGGGAAACGGGACATTTTCGTTTTTCGCGCTATACCTATAGGAATTTTCCCGCGGTGCATGCCCTTCAATAGCATCGGGTATGAGAGCCTATCCGAACGCCTTATCCCCATCAGGAATTCACCCTTTAGGGTTTCATCAGGGCGCAGCCTGAAGGCTGGATTCCGGAGTTAAATATTACTCGATTTGGAATTTCGGATAGGCTCTTAGTGCCCATCCCTCCCCCTAATGCCTGATGACGAATGCCTCATTCTGCTCTGCGATCAATCACCCGCACCGCTTTTCCCTCCGTCGTAGGAAGGCTTCCGGGTTCCACCAATTCCACTTTTGGCGTGAACAGAATCTCGTCCGAGAGCGCGCGCACAATGCGCCGTCGAAGATCATCGAGATGCCGGATGCCGCCCTGAAGGATTTCATTCCGCACCTCGATGCGCACGATCATCCCGTCCATTGGCCCGACTTTTTCCAGCACGATCACGTAATTGTTCCCCACCTCCGGGAACGCCATCAGCGTGCGCTCCACCTGAACCGGAAAGACGTTCACGCCCTTGATGATCAGCATATCGTCGGTCCGGCCCTTGATGCGGGCGATCCGCCGGTGCGTTCGGCCGCACGCGCACGGCTCCGGATAGACAAACGCCAGATCCCGTGTCCGATACCGAAAAATCGGCATGGCCTCCCGGTTCAGCGTGGTGAACACCAACTCGCCTTCCTCGCCGTCCGGGACCGGCTCCAACGTCTCAGGATCAATCACCTCCAGAATGTAGCTGTCCTCCCAGACGTGCATTCCCTTCTTCTCCGGACACTCGAAGGCCACGCCGGGACCGTTCATTTCCGATAGTCCGTACGAATTGAACGCGTCCAACGCATAGATTTCCTCGATCCGACGCCGGATCGCCTCCGAGTGCGGCTCCGCTCCGATCAGCGCGATCCGTAACTTCACGTCCTTTTTCGGATCCACGTCCTCCGCCTCGAACACCGTCGCCAGCTTCAACGCATAGCTTGGAATGATGTGCACCACGGTGGTGCCAAAATTTCGCATCAGCCAGATCTGCCGTTTACTGTTTCCCGCGCCCGCCGGGATGACCATCACCCCCACTTTCTCCGCGCCATAGTGCAGGCCGATTCCGCCGGTGAACAACCCGTATCCCATCATATTCTGAAACACGTCGCCCTTGTGCACCCCGGTCATGACCATACACCGCGCCACGAGATTCGCCCACATATCAAGATCGCGCCGGGTATGGTACACCACTGTGGGATTCCCCGTGGTTCCCGACGACGAGTGCATCCGAACCACATCCTCCGAAGGCGTCGCCAAAAAGCCGTACGGGAAATGTCCCCTCAGATCCTCCTTCGTGGTGAACGGAATCCGTTTCAAATCGTCCAGACTTTTGATCCGCCCGGCCGATAGACCGAGCCTTCCAAACAACTCCCCGTAATACGGCGTCCGCGCCGCCCGATCCACCATCTCCCGAAGCCGCCCCACCTGCATCGCCCGCAACTCCGGGACCGGCATCGTCTCGATTTCTTTCTCCCAGAACATAATTCCTCCGTTCCTCTCCCCGTCCCACCGCTCCCCGTATTGGTGACTGGTGATTGGTGAGTAGTGACGGTGCTCTTCTGCTTGATCTAATTCGCCGATTCAGTTTTCCGCCTCACCGAAAGCCGACACGTCCCCCGATCCGCGTCTATGATGTCGCAGCGCGCCTCGAAGCCATACGGCTCGATGATCCGGGGATAGAGCCACTGGCAATGTTCGCAATAATCCGCATATTTGGACGACGGCCCTTGATTGAGCAGACCCACCGACGGACAGTGGTGCATCTCAATCACGAAGCGGTCTTCATCCACGGTCATCGTGTAGTCCGCCCCTTCTTCTTCCAAGGTATGATGCCAATACTCGTACATCCCCTGGGTTCCTTTTTCGGCCACCAGCGCATTTAGATTGCCTAAAAAGTCGTCCGAGATGCCGATCCAGAAATCAATCACCGCTTGCTTGCCGTAGCGCTCATGCAGGAATTTGAACAACTCGTTGTACGCCCAGATAAATTCCGTGCAGGATATCATGGGAATCTCCTTTTGTGAAACGTGACGGGTAAAACGTAAAACGTGATGCGTGAAACGGGAACTGAAAACGGGAACCCTTCCTGTTTCTTAGTTCTTCTTCCAGAATTGCTGGACGCAGCGCCCGTTTTCCTGGTCGTATTCCACGGAGCATTCGTATCCCGCCGCGTGACAGATTCCTTCGTTGACGAGGCGGGTGTGCTCGCAATACTTGTCCGCGATGGCGTAGCCGTGCGCTTTCATGTGGTGGATGGCCGGACATTTGTGCACCCTGAGCACCAAACGATCGCCTTCGTAGCTGAGATCAAAATCGCCCTCTTCCACGGTGAAAATATGACGCCAATGCCCCTCCAATGCCTTCAACCCTTCCTGCTTCAGCTGTTCTGAAAGCGGACGATACACCTCCCGCGCCACCTGCCGGAGGAACGCCGTCATCGCCTCCTCGCCATACTGCTTGTACACGTGCTGAATCCCATAGCTCATCGCGCCGTGAAAATCTTTGTGCACATTGGTTTTTTCCTGCTGTGCCATCAAGTCCTCCCGGTTAGTTCATTTCTTCCGCGTAGGAACGAGGTGATTATCTATTTGTTTTTCTTTGCGCTCTTTGCGTCTTTGCGGTGCGGTTTGACATTGGTCTGAATGGCTACAGTCCCGCCTTTCGCAACGCCACGGCCATCGGAATGCCGATTGCCGCGCTGACCAATGCTTGGAAGGTATTTCCAATCAGCTCTCCCACAGCCGCTCCCAAACCATACATAAGAACTTGCGAGGCGAAATATCCGAACACCATCCAGGCGCCGCCGAGAAGCACAATGGGCATCGCCACCATCACGCCGCTTTTGGCCAAAAGGGATCGGCGCGTCCATCCGAAGAGTCCACCTACGATCAGTCCTTCGATCCCCTTGACCATTAGGGTAATCGGCGCATAATGCATATATCCCAACAGTACGTCCGCTAAGGCCGAACCCAGGCCGCCCGCTAAGCCTCCGACCCTCGCCCCGAACAGCAGCGCGGCCGCAAAAATCACCGAATCGCCCACATTGACATACCCACGCGTGGCCGGCGTCGGGATTTTGATGATCATCGTTGCCACCGTCGTCAGGGCCACCAGCAGGGCGACGGTTGCCAGGTTCTTCGTTTTCGTCACGTGTTCCTCCTAAAGGATCAGGTAAAGGTAGAGGTAAAGAAAACAAAGGTAAAGGCAGCCCAACTCCTCCTTCCTCAATCTGTTGTCGCTGACAGCGCACGATACGGGCACACATAGACGCATCTCAGACAGCCCGTACACTTCTCCCGATCAATCTCCAAATCCGCCTCCCACAGCACAATCGCATCCGCCGGACACACGCCCACACAGGCTCCGCAAAAATCGCATCGCATTCGGTCGTACGTTACAACAACCCCTTTTTTCTCCTTCATCTTCTCCTTTCCTTTTTGCAAATATCCAACACTCTCGCGGCAAGCAGCGGGAAACATGTGAGGAATCGGGTCAATGAGTTGCCTCTTCGTCAGTCCTCCGGTTGCTTTGTTCCAGGAAAGCGGCAAAAGCAAGCAATTCCGTGCGCACCCGGGAAAAGACCATTGGAACGTCCTCGATCAACCGCCGCATCTTTTCGATATTAAACCGGAAGGTATAGAGATATTGCGGACGATGTGACGGAAGCCGCGATATCCATCCAAGACCTGATAGGTTTCGTCAGAAATAACGGCTGGACGCACGCCCGGAACCTCTGTTTCCATCTGCTTGAGCAACACTTGGTGCCAGTTCTCTCCCTGAGGCAGGTTTCCATCAATCGTTGTTGCAATGCGCTTAAAAAGACGCTCTAAGCCGTTGTAGAAGCCGTGCAGATTCAGCGCTACCCCATCGAGATAGAGATCGTCGTCGGATTGTTGTGTGCGCCGCCAACCCTCCCGGACTCGTCCTACCACTCGTTCAAGGTCATTCAATTCGTCCAAAATACGTTGCGCCAGTCCTTTGAGCCGTTCACTCATAAAATTTCCCCCTCCCTTTCAATGATTCGGCGGAGGCTCGTCGAACAATCTTCCGCATCCACTACATCCACCTTGAAGTCCGGGCTTATCCCGGTAACAGCGGCCACTGCCCGGTAGAATTGATGCGCGGGAATCCCCCGGACGGCGATGTCAATGTCCGACCAGGGGGTGAACCAGACACGGTGAGTCAGTGAACCAAAGGCAAGCACCTGCTTTGCCCCAAACTGTGCACGCAACAGATGTGCCGCAGTGCGGGCGATCTCCCACGCCTGTTCCCACTTTTCGGATGCTCGTGGGGGTTCGGACGCTCGATCGGGATGATAGGATCGCAACTTTTCAGGGGACAAATCCAATGCTGTTCGGGCCATCTTTTCCTCCCGTCCTATCGACATTTCTTTCCTTCATTCGCGGTGCGTCCAATCCGCAATCCGCAATCCAAAATCACCCCAACTCCGGATAACGCATCCCGAACCGCTTCCTGTAATACCATCTCGATCCCAGAAACGTGCCCCCCATCAGCACCAAATACCAGGGATACGCCCACGCCATCCGAAGCGACAGCGCGAGCAGGGCGACCTTCGACGCCCGGTCAATGGCACGCGCTTCCTTAGAGATCATCATCCATCCGAAAAAAGGCAGCGCGATGCCTCCGGACAAAAGCATTACCCGGTCTCCCACCATCCACGC
>MVCQ01000086.1 GCA_002059205.1 Candidatus Latescibacteria bacterium 4484_107 | reverse complement strand
CCACCACTCACCAGCGTGTTGAACATCGGAGGGATCCGTGATGAGAAAGACCAAGATCGTGTGCACCATCGGGCCGGCTACATCTTCGGAGGAAGGACTGCGGGCCTTGTTCGAGGCGGGAATGGACGTAGCGCGGCTAAATTTTTCGCATGGGACCCAGGAGGAGCATGCGCGGGTGGTCGGACGGATCCGAAAATTGTCCGGGGAACAGGGACGCCCGATTGGAATTTTGCAGGATCTGTGCGGACCGAAGATTCGCGTGGGCACGCTTCGGACGTCCTCGATTTTGCTCCGGAATGGGGATCGGATCGTGCTGACCGCGGAGGAGATCGCGGGGGATGAGAAGCGCATCGGGATCAGCTATGCGCGTCTCGCCCATGACGTGCGGCCCGGTGAAACGATATATCGCGCGTAAAAGTGCAGCTTCGGGCGCATGGCGCGGATACGCCGGTGATCGCGAAGATCGAGAAGCAGGAGGCCTTGGGATGCCTGGAGGAAATCGTGGAAATCGCGGACGGGGTCATGGTAGCCCGGGGAGACCTCGGCGTGGAGGCCGCGCTGGAGGAAGTGCCGTTGGCTCAGAAGCGGATCATCGCGCAATGCAACCGGATGGGCAAGCCGGTGATCACGGCCACGCAGATGCTGGAATCCATGCGGGAACACCCCTATCCCACGCGGGCCGAGGTGTCCGACGTGGCCAATGCGATCTTCGACGGCACGGATGCGGTGATGCTCAGCCAGGAGACGGCCATCGGGGATTATCCCGCGGAGAGCGTGCGGATGATGGGCCGGATCGCGGAGAAGACGGAGGCGGCCCTGGAGGTTGAGGACGCTGTGCTTCGGAAGCGCGCGGATCGGACGTTTGATGTTTCGGATGCGATCAGTCACGCCACGTGCGCGGCCGCGGCGGATTTGAACGCGGCGGGGATCATTACGTGTACGATGTCGGGCAGCACGGCCCGGATGGTGGCGCGGTATCGTCCTCAGTGTCCGATTATTGCGGTCAGTCCGAATCAAACCACGCGAAACCGATTGTGTCTCTCGTGGGGCGTGGTTCCGATGCCACTAAAACAGGTGAGCGATACGGATGAAATGGTTGCGCAATCTGTGGATGCCGCGCTCCGGGCCGGATTGGTCAAAAAGGGGGAACGGGTGATCATTACCGCCGGCATTCCGCTGGAGCAGACGGGGACGACGAATTTGCTGAGGGTGTATGATATTCCGGAAAAACAAGATAAAGGATAAAGGATAAAAGTCTCCTCCCTTCCCCTTACGTTTCACGTTTCCCGTTTCAAGGAGGATCTTTTCCCTTTTCACTTTTATCCTGGTATTTGAAGGAGGCACCCCTTGGGCTTTCATGACGACGATCCTGCCACACAGGCTTTTTTGAGGCATCTGCACCATCCGAAGGTGCTGGCCCGGGATCTGAAGCGAAGGTCGTACGAGGCTTTAGAGTGGATCGCGATGGGGATTGCCGTCGGGTGTTCGGTCGGAGTGGC
This sequence comes from Candidatus Latescibacteria bacterium 4484_107, assembly GCA_002059205.1. GTDB lineage: Bacteria > Latescibacterota > 4484-107 > 4484-107 > 4484-107 > 4484-107. The sequence goes on along the minus strand of MVCQ01000086.1, from coordinate 5,155 downwards.
GATGGTGGTTTTTCAACAGACACTTCTGTGGACACTCGCGTTCTGGAAGCCGTATCTGGAACATCCATTAGGGATGATTTTGATCCCTGGGTTGGGGCTGTTCCTTTCTGGCTTGGTGATCGGTTTTTTACCGAGGCTATTTGGGGATAGTACGAATGCGATCATCGAGTCTATCCATAAAGAGCACGCGATCGTGCATCTTCTGGTATTCCCGGTAAAGTTGGTGGCTTCGGTATGCACGATTGGGTTCTGGGGATCTGCAGGAAGGGAGGGACCGGCAATTCAGATCTCCGGGGCGTTGGCGAGCAATTTGGGGCGGCTGTTGAAGTTTAAGACCATCCCCCTACGGTACGTGGTGATCAGCGGGATTTCGGCGGCGTTCGGATCCATCTTTAAGGCTCCGATGGCCGGAGTGGTCTTCGGGTGCGAGATTCTGTATCTGAGGAATATGGAATACCGCCCGTTGATCACCTGTATGTTCTCCAGCCTGTTTTCCTATCTGACCTATACGGGGGTTTTCAGGACGCGGATTCTCTTTACGGTACCAAGAACGCTTTTGGATTACAGTTTTCAGCCGAGCCATAGTTTTTATTTTTTGCTGTTCGGATTCCTTGTGGGCATCAGCGCCTCTCTTTACATTATGGTGCTTCGGTCCATCGAAGTGCGATTCGCGCTTATCCGGGCTCCTCTCTATTTGAAGACGGCTCTTGGAGGGCTGCTGACCGGGATGGTGGGCCTCGGAGTGAGCAGGATAGTGGGGAAGGAGATTTCGATCCTGGGGATGGGAATTCAGGATGTAATACGTATATTTTCGGATGTCCGAATGCTCGGCGTGTATGTACTGGGGGTTCTCTTGGTCGGAAAGGTGGCGGCTACGGCTTTTACCATCGGCTCCGGAGCCAGTGGGGGGTTGGTGATGCCGACGTTTTTTGTGGGCACGGCTTTGGGAGGGATCGTGGGGCACGTTTTCGGAGGCGATGTGTTGCTTTTTGCCATCGTGGGATGCCTCGCGTTTTTCGCCTCCGCGGCGCATGCTCCGTTAGCGATGATGTTTTTTGCGGCAGAGACGTTTAACTTCAACTATATTCTGCCCGTGGCCATCAGCGGATTTATCGGTTCGTGGATCGCGGGATCGGTTAGTTTGTATTCGGTGGTGGCGGCCCAGGGACAGGAGGTGGGGGAGGGATCAACTCCAACTCAGAGTTGATTGGGATTGTGAGCCGCAGCAAGATGTATCTTTACCACTCAGAAAGGAGAAACCCATGCCAAAATTAGCGATCCACGGCGGATCCCCGGTTCGGACCAAGTCGTTTCCGGGCTGGCCGGTGCACGATGCGTGCGAGCGGGAGGCGCTGAACGAGGTGTTGGAAAGCGGGAAATGGTGGTACGGCGCGAAGGTGCGGACGTTCGAGGAGCGCTTTGCGGCGTACCAGGATGCCCGGTTCGGGATTACGGCGGTAAATGGCACCGTCGCGCTTCAGGTCGCGCTGACCGCAGCCGGAATCGGCGCCGGGGACGAGGTGATCGTGCCCCCCTACACCTTCCTCGCTACGGCGAGTGCGGTGCTGATGGCCAACGCGGTCCCGGTCTTTGCGGACATTGACCGGGATACGCTGTGCATCGCCCCGGATCGGATCCGGGAGGCGATCACGGAGAAGACGCGCGCCATTATTCCGGTGCATTTCGGAGGACTTCCGGCGGATATGGACGAGATCGGGGCCATCGCCGAGGAGCATGATTTGGTGGTGATTGAGGACGCATGCCACGCGTGGGGAAGCGAGTGGAAGGGACGGAAGGTCGGCGCGATCGGCGATATGGGTTGCTTCAGTTTCCAGGCCAGCAAAAATATCACCTCCGCGGAGGGCGGAATCATCCTGACGAATGACGAAGCATTGGCGGATCAATGCCGGTCGTACACCAATTGCGGTCGGGGGAAGGATACGCCCTGGTACGAGCACTATCTGTTGGGCGGGAACTACCGGATTACGGAGTTTCATGCCGCGCTGTTGTTGTGCCAGTTGGAGCGCTTAGATGAGCAGGTGACCATCCGCCAGCGGAATGCACAGCGTCTGAACGAGGACCTGGCGAAGATCGAAGGCATCGAGGTGCTTCAGAAGGATTCCCCTTCAAACCGGCGGTCGTATCATTTGTATTGCTTCCGATTCGTGCCCCAGGCCTGGAACGGCGTGTCGCGCGAGCGCTTCATCGAGGCCGTGCAGGCCGAGGGCATCCCGATATCACCGGGCTATCCGCATCCCTTGTATAAGAATCCACTCTTCCAGCGCAAAGGGGAAGGCCCGAAGTTCTGTCCGCTTTCGTGCCCGTATTACGGGAAGGAGATGGATTACACGAAGGTGGTGTGTCCGAACGCGGAGCAAGTGTGCGCTGAGTCGTTGTGGTTCACGCAGACGATGCTTTTGGGATCCGAGGCGGATATGGACGATATGGTGGAGGGAATCGCGAAGGTCTGGGAGGGGAGGGAGGCGTTGAAGGAGTGATTTTACGATTGGGGATTTGGGATTGCGAATTGCGGATTGAAACCTCGAACCCCAACCCCCAAACTCCGTAATCACCATCAGCAAAGCAGGAACTTAGGAAAAAGTTCTATTGGGGTCTCCTGGTTTCTTGGTTTCCTAATCCGCAATCCGAAATCGAAGCGGGGTTTTCAATCCGAAATCCGAAATCCCCAATCCGAAATAGGACATGAGGGAGGATCATGCCATGTTCCGAAAAACGATTTGTCTCGTGCTTATTACATCATTGTTGTTGGTGAACTTAGTCGGATGTGGAAGGAGCGGCGTGGAAGCCAGGAAGGTGATGGAGGACGGGGAGATTGTGCGGCCCCTAGTGCAGATCAAGGATCGGGGGATTCTGCTCGGGGTGTGTTCCGGGATGGCGTACAAGTGGGCCATAGATCCGTGGATACCGAGGCTGTGTTTTCTCTTTTCCATCCCGGCCGGCGGATTGGGAATCTGGGCGTACCTCCTGTTTGCCATGGTACTGGACGAGGCGCCTGCCCCAGACGACTACGACGATCGGGGGATATAAGATGAGAAGCCAGAAGTTAGAAGTCAGAAGTCAGGCGGAAGGGTTTTTCTGATCGCGATTCTCCGAGCTTCGACCGCAGTGTTTTTCGCGGCCGATTTATTATGAACGGACTTTGCTCCGTATGAAATCTCGTTTGGAATATCTACTATTGGTCGCTTTTTCCCGGCTCGTATGCGCACTTCCGTTGGAGGCCGCGCTGACCCTAGGTAGGGTATTGGGATTTATTATAGGTCGTGTGGTGCGCTATCGGCGAAAGGTGGCTCTGGAAAATCTTCGGCAAGCCTTTGGGACGGAGAAGGACGAAGCGGAGCTTCGACGAATCCTGCGGGGCGTATATCGGCATTTCGGTCAGATGCTCGTAGAGTTCTGCCGGTTCCCGGTGCTCAGCGGCTCCAAGATCGAGCGATTGGTCACGATGGAACACCCGGAGATTTTGGAGGAAGCGGCGCGGCGCGGGAAGGGGGTTGTGCTCGTCTCCGGTCATTTCGGCAACTGGGAGATGATGGGTGCGGCTATTGCGCATAAGGGGTATCCCATGCGCGGGCTGGTGGCGAATCAACGGAACACGGCCGTGGGGGATCTGATGGACCGATTCAGGCGATGTGTGCAGGTGAAGCCGATCCGCGTGGGAATCTCGGTAAAGGACGTTCTCCGGGCTTTGTCGCGAGGGGAAATCGTTGCAATCATCTCGGATCAGAACGCGGGCCGACGGGGAGTTTTCGTGAATTTCTTCGGACGTCCTACCTCAACGCCCCAGGGGGCAGCGACGATTGCTCTGAAAAGAGCCGTTCCGATCGTACTGGGATTTTCCGTCCGGGAACAGAGCGGCCGGCATCGGGTCATTCTCGGGCGTTTTCCGGATCCGGATCATTTTCCTCCCGGACCAGAAGGCGTTCGTGCCGCGACGCAGCTTTATACGCAGCGATTGGAGCAGTATATCCGCCGCTATCCCGAACAGTGGCTGTGGCTGCATCGAAGGTGGAAATGCTCGCCCGCCTGATTGCGGATTGAGGATTTCGGATTGAAACCTCACCGCAAAGTTGCAGAGAGCGCAGAAACCACAGCGCGGCAAAGCCGCGACCGAAGTCCAAGAGTAATGGGACACGGATTGCACGGATTTACACGGATCAAACAAAGGGCGCCTAACCGGGAATCTGAACAATCCAACTCGTTTTCGCTCAACAAAAACCTTGTCGACAAAGTGAAATTTTGCGGGTTAGGAGCGCAAAGAACTTCAAGATATGTTTTTTTGCCTTTCTTTGCGTCCTTTGCATCTTTTCGGTGCAAAAATCCCAAATCCGAAATCCCCAACCCGCAATGGGGAGGGGAGCGGCTTGCGGGGAAGGAGGAGCTATGGTTGTGGGCGTCACCGGGGGCATCGCTTCGGGCAAGACGACGGTGTGCCGAGTCTTCGAGGCGCAGGGAGCGAAGATCGTGGATGCGGATCGGATCGGGCGCGCGGTGGTGGAAGAAGATCCCGGAATTCTGGAGGCGCTTCGAACGGAGTTCGGCGCGGGTATGCTGACTCCGGAAGGAATGCTCGATCGGCGAAAAATGGGCAAACTCGTGTTCACGGATCCGGTCGCGAAGGCGAAGCTGGATCGCATCGTACATCCTCCGCTTTTTCTTCGGCTTCGGGAGGAGATCCGGGAGGCATTGAGCGAGGATCAGGAACGGCCCGTGGTGGTGGACGCCGCACTGATTGTGGAGTGCGGGATTACGGATTGGTTCGACGTGGTGGTGACGGTGCGGGCGTCGGAAGAGAGGCGGATCGCGCGGCTGATGCGGCGCAATGGGCTGTTCCGGAAGGAGGCGCTGGATCGGATCCGGTCTCAGATGTCGGATTCGGAGAAGGCGAAGGCGGCGACGTTTGTGATCCGGAACGATGGGGATGAGGAAGAACTCAGGCGGCGTGCGTTGGAGGTTTGGAGGGAGATCAATGCGCCATCGGAGAAAAAAAGGTTGACAGAACCCCTTTTTTGAGCTATTTTTGAAGCTTTAGCTGTTGACGAGAAAAAAACAAGATTTCCAAGATGCTCCACGAACGCGGAGAAGACGAAGTAACTAGCGATGAAGTCTGCAAAATGCTCAAAGACAACGGGCATAA
>MVCQ01000085.1 GCA_002059205.1 Candidatus Latescibacteria bacterium 4484_107 | reverse complement strand
CCCAAATCCAAAAGCAATGGGACACGGATAGCACGGATTTACACGGATCAAACAAAGGTGCTGTAACTGGAAGACTGAACTAACGTTACCTCCTTCGCTCAATAAAAATTTTGCCAAAAAAACAAGATTTTGCAGATTAGTAGTACAGCGGGCGATCACAAGGATCGCACCCTACGTTTCACGTTTTTGATGTTCCCGAACAGACTTCCCATACTTCCCCGCCACTTTCACGGCCTCCACCATCCCCGTCTCATCCGCAATCCCTTCTCCGGCGATGTCGAAGGCGGTGCCGTGATCCACGGAGGTGCGCAGAAAAGGCAGGCCCATCGTCAGGGCCACTGCGCGGCGAAATTCCAGCGTCTTCGCGGCGACGTGCCCCTGATCGTGATACAGGGAGAGCACGCCGTCGTATTTCCCTTCCGAAGCCTGGTGGAAGACCGCATCCGCCGGAACCGGGCCGGAGACCCGGAGACCGGCCTTTTTCGCCGCTTGGATGGCCGGAGCGATGATCTGCTCCTCCTCCGTCCCGAATAGGCCGTGTTCCCCGCCGTGGGGATTCAAAGCAGCCACGGCCACGTGCGGATCGGCGATGTCGAGTTCTCTCAGATAGCGGTCGCACAGACGCACCGCATGTAAGATTCGCCCGTGGGTGATGTACTTCGGGATGTCTCTGAATGCGATGTGACGGGTCAGAAAGAATATCCGCAAAGCGCGCACGATGAAAAGCCCCATAATATCCTGCACGCCGGTTTGATGCTTCAAAATCGCCGTATGATCTACGTAAGGGATTCCTGCGGCCCGAAGCGACTCCTTGTTGATTGGAGCCGTGCAGATGGCCTCTATCCTGCCTTCAAGGGCATCTTCGATGGCGCGGGTCAGGTACGCATAAGCGGCCCGCCCGGCCCCGGGCTGCAGCGTGCCGAACGAGACCGGTCCGCTCCACGCGCCGACGTCTATGAAGTCCAGCGTGCCCGCCTCGTATTTCCCGTCGCCTGGATGCTCCACCACGTTCCATTTTCGCGAGCCGTCCAGCATCGCCAGCGCCTGTTCCAGCACGCTTCGATCTCCGGACCGATCCCGGCGGGATCCCCTATGGTAATGCCAATTATTGGACGATTCATCATAACTCCAAGCTTGCCACCAAAGCACAAGGGCACGAAGAATTACGAATAACAAGTTGGTTCGGGATTACAAAATCCCGAACCAACCCCCAATAAAAAATGAAAATTTCTATACGTTTGAGTCGAAACCCACTTCTCCGCCACCACTCACCAATCACCAAGTTTTACGCGCCTTCGCGACCTCCGCAATCTTTCGCGTCAACTCCTCCATCTTAAAGGGCTTTGGGATCACGTCATACACGCCGCTTTCTTCTAATTGCCGCCGCGGCAGCTCGATGCCCCACCCGGTCACCAAGAAAAGAATTGTGTCCGGGTTTGTCTCTTTAATCGCTCCGGCAACGTCCCAGCCGGACATGCCCGGCATACCGAGGTCGGTAAAGACGATATCGAATCGCTCCTCTGAGAACCGCTCGACGCCCGCTTTTCCTCCGGAGGCGATAGCAACGTAATGCCCCATGGATTCGAGCATCTCGGAGAGCACCAGTCGAATGCTCTCATCGTCGTCTATGACCAGAATTCGCATCGGCGCCGCCTCCGTTATGGGAGAGGCTTTTTCCATGATTTCCATGCCCTCCGGACTTCCCGGAAGCCGGATGGTAAACGTCGCTCCCCGCCCCTCAGCGCTTTCGACGGAAATCTTTCCCCCATGGCGCGTCACGATGCCATACGCCATGCTCAGTCCCAATCCGTCTCCGCTCATGCCCTTGGTGCTGAAGAACGGGTCGAATATTTTTTGTCGCACCGTCTCGGACATTCCAACGCCCGTGTCGGCGATGGAAAGGCACACCTCATCCCCCTTCATCTCCGTCCGGAGGCAGATGGTGCCGCCTTGGGGCATCGCATCCACGGCATTAAGGATCAGATTGATCAAGACTTCCCTCAAGTCAGACGCACTGCCTTCCACCGTTTCCACCTTACCCAAGACCGTCTCCACCGCGATGGTGATTCCGGCCCGCTGGGCCTGATCTTTCCATTTGGGACGCGTCACCTCAACGGCGCCCCGGACCACCTCGTTTACATCCACCCGCCCCGGGGTCTTGTCCCTCCGGACACGGGTAAACTCCTGGATCCGACGCACGGTCTCCGCGCCGTCTAAGGCCGCGCGTTTGATGAGCCTTAACCCTCTTTCGACATCCTCTTTGTTCCCCGGACGCAACTGCATCAACTGAGTCCAACCGAGTATGCCTCCGAGCAGGTTATTGAAATCGTGCGCCACGCCGGACGCCATCTCTCCCAAGGCTCTTAGTTTTTCTGTCTGAACCAATTGTTCCTGGGTCTGTTGAAGTTCTCCGTAAGCGCGTTCCAATTCCTGCGTCTGCGCATAGAGGTCTTCGTTTTTTTTGCGCAGACTCTCGAACAGCCGCGCATTTTCGGTGGCAATCGCCACTTGATGCGCGACGATCTCTAATATCCGCTGGTGGCGCTCATGGAAGGCATTCGCCGTATAGCTCTGCACGGACATCACGCCGATCGCGCGGTCGTGGATCAACAAGGGGACAGTGAGGAGGGATTGGGTGGGCATGCCTATGATCTTCGCCTTCACAGGCAGATGCTCGCACTCTTTCTTCCAGTCCCGGATCAACAGGGACTGCCTCGACCGGATAACCCACTCCGTGAGTCCTCCGTCCTCCGAAAAGTCCCGTGCGTGCTTTTCTATGAATTTTCCTTCCTCCACGCGAAGCTCGAAATGCAGGTTGCGCCGTTCTTCGTCGTACAGCGCGATGTGGAAAGTAGATAAAGGGATCCTGCGGCTGACTTCTTCGTACACCCGTTTAAGCACCTGGTTCAAGTCCAATTCCGAAGTAATCGCCGTACCCACCTGATGCAGTCCCTCCAGATACTCCGCGCGCTGGCGCGTCTCCTTAAAAAGCTGCATGTTCCGCACGGACGTCGCGATCTGTCCGGCGATCTGATCCAGAATCGAAACGTCCTCCTCCGAGTAAGCATTCGGTTTTCCGCTGGCCAGGCTCAATGCCCCTATCCCTTTCCCCTTATGGATCAACGGAAGGATCACGCAAGACCGGATGCCCTCCTCGAAAAGCGCCCGGCTTTCCGGGAATCGCCGTTCTTTTTCCAGATCCGGCTCGTACAGCGGGGCAAGATGCTCGAACGTCCATTCCACCCCTGTCCCCCGAAGAAGATGCTTCGTCTTGTGCTGCGATAGCAGCGCTTCGAATGCACTCGCTAAGGGGATAAGTATTTCTCCGGAAGCATCGAGCACCGCGATTTCGGATCGGTCGAACGCGACCAACTTCGCCATCTCGGTGAAAAAGGCCTGATAGACCTTCTGAACGTTGAGGCTGGAATTCGCGATCCGCGTAATCTCGCGGGCCACAGCCAACCGATTCTCCGCCCGCTTGCGTTCGGTGATATCGCGGAATAACCAGAAGTATCCCCGGTATCTCCCATCATCCCCGATGATCGGAGTAGCCATGAGCACAATAACCCTGGACGTTCCATCTTTTCGAACGGCGGTCAATTCATATTCGCTCGATTTTCCAGTTTTTCTAACCGAGGTTTGGTCAAGCACGCGCTGGAATGCTTCGGGGGTGGTCAATTCCTGTATGTTTTTCCCGATCAATTCCTCTTTGGAATATCCGAATATGTGCGCTGCCGCTCGATTGACGAATGTGAACGTCTCGTTCTCATCAACAATGCCTATCCCTTCTTCCAGGCTTTCGACCAGATTGCGATATTTTTCCTCCGACTTCTTCAGTGCCTCTTCTACGCGCTTGCGCTCGGTAATATCCCTTCCGATCCCAACCAGGGCGATCACCTTGCCGGCCTCGTCCACGATCTTCGACGTGGCCGTCCAGAAAGGGAAAACCGCTCCGTCCCTGCGCCGATCCGTCAACACCCCCTCCCAGCCTTCCTTCAGCGTCTTCCGAAGGATCTCCTCCTCCTGATCCGGGGCGCTCCTGGACGCATTCAGCTTGCTGGCGGGCTGTCCGATCAACTCGTCGGCCGTGTAGCCGAAAATCCGCTCGGTGGCCGGATTCACATAGATGATCCGGCCTTTTATGTCCGTGGCGATCACGCTGTCCATAGTGCTCTCCACGATGCTCGCCAGAAAGGTAATTTGCTCGTGGTCTTTTTTTTGTTGTACGAGAGCGGCTTTCAACTCTTCATTGGCCGCGCTCAACTCCTGAGCCTTCTTCTCCAGATCCTCGTTGGTGATGCTCAACTCTTCGTTGAGGGATTCCAATTCCTCGCTCTGAGTCTGAAGCTCTTCGTTGGCCACCTCCGCTTCCTCGTTGGCGATGCGAAGCTGATCCGACCGGGCCTCAAGCTCTTTGGTCCGCTCCCGGACCTTTCGCTTGATGGTCCGGTTCCACGCCATCACCCCGGCGACGGAAGCGCCCCACAATACCACGAACACTCCCACGGCAACGGGGAGGGCATACGGAGAATGGCTGTTCCCGCCCGTTGATGCCTGTTCTTCGGGATTGGGTTCGGCCCAAGTCAAGGCTGCCAACAGCACGCATAATCCAAACAAAAGCCCGATCCGGTTTCGGTTACGCATGGAATCCTCCATAATACATGCAAAGAGAAGAAAGTGGGAAAGTAAGACTGCTCAGCCTCCGTGATCCCCTCTATGCCTCTGTGCCATTGTGCCTTGCTTTCTCAGTAGCTCCTGTTTTCCGGTAGATCTTCCACCTTTTGTCTATGACCTCAAAACGCCCTTCTATGGGGGTGCTCAGGGATTCCGCTTCGCCAAGAAAGAGAAATCCTCCCTCGGAGAGCGCCCAGTGGAGGTTAAGACAGAGCTTCTTTTGCAGGGAGCGGCCGAAGTAGATCAGCACGTTTCGACAGAGCAGCAGGTCCACGCGGGAAATCACCGGATCGCTCGTGAGGTTGTGGCGTCCGAATCGCACGAGACGACGAATTCGATCTGTGATCCGATAGCTCCCGTCTAAGGAAAAATAGGACATCGCATCCTCTCCGAGGGATTCGAGTTTCGCTTTGTCGTAGATGCCCAGTCGCGCCTTGTCCAACGTGCCCTCATGGAGGTCCGTGGCGTAAATTCGGATATCCCAATCAACGATCCGATCACCGAGATGTCGGTTCAGCATAATGCCTATGGAGTAAGGCTCCTCTCCGCTGGCGCATCCCGCGCTCCAGATCTTGAGGCGTCGCTCCGCTTGTCTTCGTCGGATCAACTCCGGAAGCACCAGGGTGTCGATCACGCTAAAGGCTTCCCGATCCCGGAAGAAATCGCTTACGTTGATGGCCAGATCGTCGAGAAGTCGCTGATATTCGTTGGGATCGGCATCGAGAATCGCGGCGTACTCCGAATAGGAATGGATTCGATGCGCTCTGAGCCGCCTTGCGATCCGACGTCTGAGGCTGGTCTTTCTGTATTCCCTGAAGTCCAGCGCGCTATCCTGGTAAATTTTCTCCAAAAGGTGCGCCAGTTCTTCGTCGTGCGCCATCGCTTGCATATTTCCTCAAAAGGACCGACGTGAAATGACGGGGAGTTGAAAGTACTGGATGAAAAAATAATACATTACACCCTCATTGTCAATAGATTTTGTCACGGGTTGCGAAGAAAATCCGTCCCCACACAGGCCCACAGGCCCATAGGGGCAAAATATGCTATATCCTACCATGCTCACCTACCTTAACAACATAATTTTCCGTACCACCCTGCTTTCGCCGATGTCTAATCGGCAGAGATAGACGCCGCTGGCGACCCGACGTCCATACGCATCCCGGCCGTCCCACGAAATGACAATGCGGCCCGGCGTGTGATCTTCGTGCAAAAGCGTCCGTATGCGCTGACCGGTGACGTTGTATATTTGGAGGCACACCCGGTCCGCTTCCGGGGGCACGTCGAGACGAAACGTGGTCTCTTTGTCAAATGGATTTGGGAAGTTGGTGAGCGCGATCTGGAAGGGAATGCCGAGTCGTTCCAATTGGTCCCGGACGAACGCTTTCATCGTCTTCGAAGCGATGGGCTGCATGTTTCTGTACAGGTGCAGATAGGCTTCTGTAACGTCGGCCCTGACGGTGGGCCTTCCTCGGACTGTGGGATGCATCCGTCCCCAGTTTTTCGCAATGGAGGCGATGTCCCGTTCATCCACGATGCCATCCCCGTTGGCGTCCGCGAACACGGCGTTAGGGGGATTCCAAAGCGCCGCTCCCCGGCCGATCCACACGGAGCCGGCGCCGATCCTCGGAGGTCCCTCGGTGTGCCAATGGGCTTCGATGGGAAAGAGGTCGGCCGCATCCACGGAGCCATTGTTATCTGTATCCCCCGGCCAGACGAACGTCTTGATTTCTACGTCTTCGGGGATCAGAAGATGCTGGTCCGCGGGGAGAAACCGCAGGGACTGGATCCGACCACTGGGCCAGGCGATCTCGATTTGACGCACTTCGTTGTTCGATCCCAAGCCGAAATGGATCGGCAAGCCGTTGTCCGCGACGACGCGACGGGTTTGCGTGCGTCCGCCGGCCGTGACCCGGATGCGCGCGCCGATGCCCTTCCATAATTTGATCCCGATGAAGTGCTGTTCAGCGTGCACATTTCGGTAGAGCCGATTCGGAGCCCCCGCCTTCAGGAGCACAAAATCAAGCCCTCCGTCCAGATCGTAGTCCGCGAAGGCCGCATAGCGGCTCGGATCGGGATTTTTCGGCGCGCTGCCAAGGAGACACGAAGACACCTGGGATTGGTGATTGGTGAGTGGTGAGTAGTGAGTGGTGAGTGCGCCGGACGGGATATGTACGAATCCGCCGTCTTCGTTACGATAGAGCACGTCGGGTTGTCCCTCTTCGACCGCGTAGAGATCCAAATCGCCGTCGTTGTCCACGTCGGCCGCCGTCGCGCTTCGATCCGGCCCTGCAAGCGCAATGCCCATGCGCCAACCCCTCTCCGCAAAGGCGCTGTCGGGACGATTGACAAAGAGGAGGTTGTCCGTCCGGTCGTTGACCACGTAAAGATCGGGATCCCCATCGAGATCGAAGTCTCCCCAAATGGCGTGGCGGCCGGGTCCTGAATCGGCCACGTCCATTTCGGAGGCCCCGTTCGAGAAGGTGCCGTCGCCCTGATTGCGGTAAAGCACATTGGCGCTTCCCTCGTTGACCACGTAAAGGTCCAAATTCCCATCCAGATCGAAATCACCCCAGGCCGCGGCCGTTCCTCGTCCCCGGTCATCGGTTCCGGATGCGGACGACACGTCCTCGAAGTGGCCGTCTCCGAGGTTGC
>MVCQ01000084.1 GCA_002059205.1 Candidatus Latescibacteria bacterium 4484_107 | reverse complement strand
TATCGCTTCGATGGCGCGCACTTTTCGAACTCGAACGGCCTGACGCTCTCCTATCTCGTGACGCGGTTAGACGGCTATTCGATGGACGATATCAGGGGGATGATAGATCGCGCACAGCAGGCGGGCAAAGAGCGCGAGGAATATGTGTGGCTGTTGGACGACGACGAGAAGACCTACGATCAAATGAAAGACGCGTACGACCGTTTGGTGGACATGGGCGAGCCGGTCTTCCCCGATCCGTGGACCGACGACAAAACGTGGATCAATCGGGCCCCGGCCAAGGTGATGGGATACACGTCCCACGGCATTCACGCGGGTATGCCTGACGGGTATATCTCCGATTTTCTCCAGTTCGAGTACGCGGACGGCGCGCTGTTCAATACATACGAGAGCTTCAACGGGTATGGCCTCCGAAGCCCGGATCAGAGCACGCACGGTCAGGTGGCCGAATTTATCCGGGCGGGCGGCACCGGCGGAATCGGGAACGTGTATGAGCCGTATGCGTCCAGCATCAGCCACGAGGAAATTCTGTATCCGGCGTATGCGGTTGGCTATCCGCTGGCCGACGCAGCCTATATGTCCCTGGCGTACCTCGATTTTGCGTCCATTGTAGTGGGCGATCCGCTCACGTGCATCGCGCCGACGCAAAAGCCGGTCCGTCCGGAGCTGGCCTCTTTTTCGGCGACGAACCAGGCGGGAAAAATTGTGCTGAACTGGGTCACTTTTTCCGAACCCTCCGAACTGAATTTTGAACTCTACAGAAGCCTGGCTGAGAACGATCCCGGCGAACGCATCACCCCGTTTGACATTTCGGGTGTGGGACAAAACGGAGGGAGTTACTCCTATACGGACACCGACCTGCACGCCACGGGAACCTACTTCTATCGCCTTCAAGGCGTTACGCCACAGGAAGAAATAGTTCTTGGAGATCCCGTGCTCGTCCGGATAGACCGCAATCTGTTGAATTCCTCCCTGAACGCCTCCAATCATCCGAATCCCTTCAACGCCGCTACCCGGATTCAGCTTACTCTTCAGGAGAGCGGTCCGACCTCTCTGATCGTCTACGACCTCCTCGGCCGAAAGGTACGCACGCTCATAGGCGACGAGAGGCCGGCCGGCTCCTGCTCGGTCATCTGGGACGGCCAGGACGATGCAGGCAGAACCGTGGCCAGCGGAACCTATTTTTACCAGCTTAAAAATGATGGGCAGACCCTTACGCAACAAATGGCCTATGTCAAATAAGGGTTCCTTTCTCTCCTCCTCCCACGCAAAAGGGGCGACCTATACGTCGCCCCTTTTGCTTCTCACTTTCTCACCTTCTTTCCTCTGCGTCCTCGACGCTCTCCGCGGTCAAATCAAATTTGGAACCTTCCTACGAATTAATTAATCAATCCCCGTGATCGCTCATCCGTCAGACCGATCGTACCGCTCCCAAAAATCCAGGGTCACTCCTTCCACAATCACATCCGGACATCGCTCTCGCACGCGTCTGAGCGGCATTCGTTCCGGTTTGTCGCCGCGCATCCACGAGGAGATCGCCTCGAGAGGGGTATTCAGAATAATGCGCCAGCACATCGTGCATGGCCGCGCCATGATCTCCTTTCCCGTCGTGTGATCGAATCCCGCGAGGTACATCACGCCCTCCTCGCACGCTTCCATCGAGGGAATGAGCAGCGCATTCATCTCCGCGTGGATGGATCGGCACAGTTCGTATCGTTCCCCGGGCGGAACGTGGTGCTCTTGGCGGTAGCACACCTGGCAATGCGCCACTCCGTGCGGCTGCCCATTGTACCCCGTGGAGATGATGTGTCCCCGCTTGTCCACGATCACGGCTCCGTAGTTCCGGCGCAGACACGTCGAACGCCTCGCCACGTTCAGGGCGATGCTGAGGAAATACTCCATTTTGTCCGGTCGCATATCGGATCTCCGTTTTTCCGCGGAGAGCACTGAGACCGCTGAGAAAACAAAAACTCAGGAACCTCTCTGCGTGCTTCGCGCACTCAGCGGTAAAAAAGTTCTGAAATTCGGACGTCACCCCTCCCGCCGAAGCTGTCGCGCGATGTCCCGCTGCATATCCCTTCGGGCGATGTCCTCCCGCTTGTCATATTCGCGTTTCCCGCGAGCCAGGCCCAATTCCACTTTGGCCCGCCCTCTTACAAAATAGACTTTGAGGGGGACCAGCGTCAGTCCCTTCTCCTTCACTTTGCTCAAGAGCCGCTTGATCTCCATCCTGTGGAGGAGCAGCTTGCGTTTTCTCGTGGGATCGTGATTGAACCGGTTCCCCTCCTCGTAAGGACTGATGTGCATATTGTGGAGCCAGGCCTCATCGTTCTCGATGCGCGCGAAACTGTCCTTGAGATTGACCTGTCCCCGACGCAGGGACTTAACCTCCGTGCCCTGCAGCACAAGCCCCGCTTCCACGCGGCTCAGGATGTGGTACTCGTGGCGCGCTTTTCTGTTTTGCGTGATGAGTTTGGATGCTGTTTCCGCCATCGTGTGCTCCTCTGATGGTTCGTATGGGCGATTTATGTAGCAGCGATTGGCGTAGGGGCGATCCTTGTGATCGCCCTTTTTGGGGGAAAAAGGCGAAACCAAGATTCGCCCCTGCGTTCAGTCTATCGTGGGAAGACAACTCATCCGTAAGCGGGCGCATCCCAGCGGAATGAGTGTGATCTCTTCCTCCGGTTGATCGGACGACACCGGACTGGGCTTCAGTTCCTCCACCGTCTCGTTTTCGAGGCCCCAGTTCGGAATCCGCTTCCCGCGCGCTTTGATCTCGATGGGCGCGGCTTCGACGGTCCACGGCTGCTTCGCAACCGAGCCCTTTTCCACCACCGCAAGTGAGGCGCCCGGATTATCCCGGTCTATGAGCAAACCGTAGTTCCACGGCGTCGTGGGAAACACCTCCCATTCCGGCCACTCGTCCGTGCCGCCGCAGCGCTTCCACTCCTCTTCGATTTTCACGGAGTAACTCAACGGCCCCCGATCCACGGTTACGCTGCCGTTACGCGGCCATTGGGTCAGAGCGACTTCCATTGGCATCTCAATGCGGATCGTGTCTCCATCGGCCCAGGTGCGCTCGATGTAGAGATAGGTTCCGGGATCGGGCGCGGCGTCTATGGTTTGACCATTCACGGAGACGCTGAACCCCCGGCACCAGCGCGGCACGCGAAGATAAAGCGGGAACGCCACCGGATCAGGCGTCTCGAGGATCATCGTGACCCGACCCTCGAAGGGATAATCCGTGTCCACGTGTACGGTCACGGCCGTTCCGTCCCCGACCTGAGCGGTGACTTCGCACGCGCCATACAGCCAGGCCGCCAACCCATTGTCGGACGTGGCCTGCCAGAGATTCTGCACATACCACGGCCAACCCATCGCCACGTTGTGCTGACAGCATCGGTAAAGATGAGGAGAGTAGCAGATCTGGCGGCCCTTATTGAAATATTCGTGCTGCTCCGAGGCGTCTAACTGGGGCTGATTCGAGGCGGTGAGGTAGTGCAATCCCTTCCGATCCGGCGGCTGCGAAGCGGGAAAGTGGTTCAGCATCACGTCTTCGCATTGGTCGGCGTATTTTGGATCCCCGGTGATCCGCCCGAGGATATAGAAACTCTTGGCAAACTCCGTCATTCCGCAGGTCTCGAATCCCTGCCTCGGATCCGTGCACCCGGGGCGAATCCGCTCGTCGGCTCCAAAGATACCGCGCGGCTGTTGTCCCCAGGTGGATAAATGCTGAGCGTACCAATATTCCGTCTGGGCGAGGTGCCACGCGGCTTTCGACTGGACGTAGTAATTCCCCGGATAGCGGAATCGCTGCGTGAAATGGACAACGTGATGGTCCAGCCACTCGTCCGCGGGAGGCGCAATGTGCTGGTAAAAGCGGGTGGCCAAATCGAGCAACCATGCATCCTCGGTGCGGTTATACAGCCAATACAGGTGCGGCAACATATCGCCCGCGCGGCTGGTCTGAATGAAGGGTTTCCCGTCGCCAAAATCGTCGGAGCCTTCGGGTATAAATTGCTCCTCAGGAAGATCGCGGCAAAATTTGAAAAAGCGCGTCATCATCGGCAGGACGCGGGGATCATTCGTATGCTCGTAATGGCTGATGACCGCGTCGAGCATCACCATGTGCGGCCAGAGATCGCACACCTTCTGTCCGTTCTTCCCGACCACGCATTTGTGATAGACGGCCCCGAAATAGCCGTCTGCATCCTGACGCGTGATCACCGCTTCGATCCAGCGATTCGCCTCCCCCAGCAACCGTTCGTCGCCGGTCAGCACGGCCAGATCGTGGAAGCCGCGAAACCAGTAAGGCTGCTCTTCCCATCCCTCGTTGTTTCCTCCGAACCAGCCGTTCTCCGGCCCCAGAAATTTGCTCAATTCAGTCAGCCGACCGGTCATCCCGTTCACCATCAGATCGAGCTCGTGCTTCAGCCAGCCCTTGGGACGAACGCTTCCCAGCGGAAGTTTTGAGAAGAGACTGGGCAATAGCGGCGTCCGGTTCGTATCATAGAACGCGTTGGACGTCTCCGTGCCGGGTTTGTTGACTATGGTCACCTTCATTTTCGCACTCCTTTCTCCGAAGCCCGGAAAGCCGGAGTAAACTCGGCACTGGAAAAGACAAGAAGCCTCTGAAGAGGCTGGGGGGCAGTCCCTTCATGGAGGTCGTGATGTTCCCGGCGCCAGCTTCAGCCCGGTTTCCCGAGGGTGCTCCTGCTCTCCTTAGCATTATGTGGAAAAGACGCCCTTCTTCTGACTTCTCCCTCCTGACCTCCGCCTTCGGATTTTGGGTTTCTGACCTCCGACCTCTACCAAGAAACACTTTTGTAATCCGCTGCAACGGAAGGAGTTCCAAAATGAGAGTTTTTGACTCCCAGGAACCACATTCATGTTTCTTTCTGAAAGCATTATGCGCGTCCCCTCTGCGCATAATGGAAATGCTGGCCTCTGGCCTTCCTTAGACTCCCACTCCTCCGGTCATCCCCTCCACCTCCCGCCTTGAAACCTGTCCTTCCAGGGGCTGTTCATCTATATAGCGCAGAATCTCGTCCACGGCGAACCGGCCCAACAACAATCGTCCATTGCCAACGGCCCCCGCGATGTGAGGCGTCAGCAGGCAGTTGGGCAGGGTGTAGAAGGGACTCCCCGGCTCCGGCGGTTCCGGGTCGGTCACGTCGAGACAGGCATGGATCCGGCCGGTTTTCAGTTCCCCGATCAGAGCGGCCTCGTCCACCGTGGCTCCCCGCCCGGTGTTGATGAAGAGTGCATCATCCTTCATGGAGCGCAGCAACCTTGCGTTGAACAGTCCCCGCGTTTTGGTCGTGGCCGGCACACAGTTATGGATGACCTCCGACGTGGCGCACAATTCCGTCAGATCCATCCGGCGCACGCCGTACTCCTCGAAAAGCGCATCCGGCGCGAATGGATCGCTGACCACGATGTCCAGATCCCGAAAGACACCGAGGAGCCGGGCCAGATGACGCCCCACTCTGCCGAAGCCCGCGATGCCCACCCGCATCGAGCAGAGTTCCCGGACCGGACGGACGTTTCGGGCCTCCCACCAGAGTTCGCCGTCGCGAAGCGCACGATGGAGCGGAATGACCTGTTTCAGGGCGATGATGGTGATGGCCAGCGCAAACTCGGCCACGCCCCGGGCCAATACATCGTTGGCGGTGCTGAGGATCAACTCCCGTTTCCAGACGGCTTCCGTGGCCATGCCCGCCATACTTCCGGCGGCGTGTATCCACAGCTTCAGATCCGGAGCCGGGGACAGCACCTCCTCCGTGAGTTCCTTCGTTCCCCATCCGCTCAACAGGATGTCCGCCTCCCGCATGACCTTGATGATCTCGTCGAGATTCCATTCCTCTTGCTGACGGTACCGGACGGCGCACCGGGCTTCTAACCGTTCCCAGTCCTGGGAGGTAAAACAGACGGAACGGATGGAAGGGGGAATCAGAACCGCCGTTATTTGTTTTTTTGAAGGGTCGTTCACTGAATCTCCTTTCACGTTGGCGGGCAGAGACACAGCTCTGCCCCTACGTCAGGATACGTTCGGCGTTTTTGCGCACGATAAGCTGTCGGGCTTCGTCGGAAATCTCCACGGTTTTGATATACTCCACGATGGGTGTTTTCTGTCTTTGCCGAAGGTAGTCCGTTCCAAAGAGGAGCCGGTTTTTGTTCCGCTCCAAAAATTGGCGTCCGAACTCGGGATCGCGGGTAAGCGCATTGTACCCGGAGCCGGCGGAGAGATCGCCATAGATGTTGGGATAGGTCTGGAAAAGAATGTCCACTTTCCCGCCGGGCGTCACCGGACGTTTGGGGTATCCCCCGCGGTCTTCGTCGCGCATGTCGCCGCTGATCTCGGACCACCAGTGCGTGGCGTGAAGGATAAACGTGGTCTCCGGAGCCGCCTGAAGCACGCGCTCCAAGCCCGGCAGTCCGACCTTATCCGTGTTTCTCAGATGGTCCATGTGGATCACTATGGGGAGGCCTAACGCCCCGCATGCCTGGTGGATGGCCATCAGTCGGGGATCGTCCACCGGAAGCCCCGCGAGGCATTCACCAAAACCTTTCGCGCCCTGATCCACGTATTCCCCGATGATCGAGCGGAAGTCGGTGTCGGGGCCGGATGTTCCGATGCGGGGATCCACGTTGCAGAAGGGGATCAATCGGTCGGGGAAACGACGACAAGATTTGAGGATATACGGAGAGGGCACGTAGTAATCCAGCTCCTCCGGATTTTCAATCGCCATCACCACCGCTTTCTCAATGCCCTTCCGATCCATCCAGCGGACGAGTTTGCCCGCGGTCAGGTACGGTTTTCCGTAGCAGATTTTGCCAATGTGGGTGTGGATGTCAATCATGGAGGTTCCTTTCAGAATATGCGGATGGGAGACGAGAAGCGTGATGCGTGAAACGTGAAACGGTTTTTCTGATTTGCTATGCGGTTGCTTGTTTTTTTCGGAGATGAAATATGCGCATAGACAGCTCTTTTGTCAAGTCCTTTTTGCCCCGAACTCTTCGAAAACGCTGTTTTTTCGCTTGACAATCTGAGTCTGCTCCGTTATTTTGCTGGCAGATTTTCGGGAACTTTTTGGGGTTGTTTCATGGTTTTCCCACGCGCCGTGCCAGAGAATTACCGCTTTCTCATTCCCGAATACTTCAAGGACTACGTTTCACTCAACCAGTTTGCCGCATAGGAGAAAGATGACTAAAACTGTGTTATCTTGACGAGGTGTTTACACATGTAATATTAGCACCCACTCGAAGGATACAGCGATGTTGGTTTTTGTAGACTTGACAAGGGGTTCCGTCCCAGCCTTTTTTGATCGAACAGAAAACGGCATAAGAGAGAAGGAGGCTTTGTGGACAGTGACGTTAGCGACTTTATCGTCGCTGTAACTCGGAACATAAAGAGTCCGTTTACACCCTCAAAAGCGGAGGTGCTTCCCTTCCATAAGCAACGTGACCTATCCAACGGCATATACCTGAGAGAAGAGCAATCAACACATGTGTAAACACCTCGTCAAGACAGGACAACCCTAAACAAAAGAAATTAACCATCGATG